>JAPSHM010000096.1 GCA_031179845.1 Pedobacter sp. | reverse complement strand
CAGGTCGCAAAAAGTGGAATGGTTATAGAAAGTACTTCTTGAGTTGTCTCCTTTTAGCCATTCGCCGTTCTTCTCATCCTGGTATTCACCAATATAAGGCTTACCATTCTTCTGATGTGATGCGGCATATTTTTGAAGTTCGCTATAGAACACCTGTGGTGTCATATTACCCTGATGTTTGTAGCTGGTCAGTAAATTGGACAGCCCTTTTAGCGTTTGTGCGCTGGCAAACGGCCAGATTGCGCCATCCCACTCACAGCCATGGCCAGACCCACGGGTCCTGAATGTAGGCTCTCTTCTTTCAGCGGTTGTTAATCCCCAGGGCGCATTGAATCCAGCAGTGTCCAAAATCTGATCCCATGCCTTTGCATATTCAGGCTGGTCGGCAGGAAGATTGAAGCTCCATGGGATAAAACCTATTGCTTCCCTGGCAGTTACCAGGGCTCCTTTCGGACTGCGTGTTTTGAAGAAGTTTCCTTCAGCATCCCATAAACTGTCCAGCACCATTTTCCTTAACGATGTTGCCTTATCGTTATATTTTCGAACGAGCGCTTGATCACCCGTCAGACCGGCAATGTTGGCCAGTGCCTTTGCATTTCCATACATGTAACTGTTGATACTTGGCCTTCTGTTCTCGTCCCTGCGCGAACCACTGACCGACTCTTCCATTCCGTCTTTTACATCAAACTGCCAAAACAAACCACTATTGACCTGTCGCTGTGTTTCCCATTTGTTATAATCTGCATCTAAAGCAGGCAGGATACGTTTCAGGTGCGCAACATCAGGTTGAACTAAAAAATTCTGAAGAACAGCATCGTCGATCCAACTACTAAACTGGTGAAAGCGTTGTTTTTTTTGTCCTACATCTGCACGGTACAACCAGAAATCTATATATTCTTTCAGGTAATCTGTGTTTTTAAGCCATCGTCCTTCATAGATATGATGTCCAAGCGCACAGCTAATGGAATTGTATTTACCTGCATGTTTAACTGGTTCAATAAATTCTGTAAAAATAAAGCCTTCAGGTGATTTGACCAGGTGCTTACGGAACGACCACCAGCGATAGTAATAGTTTTTTTCCAGTACCTCATCAGGACATTCCAGTAGCGGTACATTCTGGGCCAACCAGTCGTAGGCCTGTGCATTGGGAACAAAGTTCTTCACTGCTTCAGTATCTATGGAGTTGAAATATTCCACATACTTTTTAAGCTTGGCCGTTGAGGGCGTCTGTTGTGCAAATAGTCCGGTTCCGGTACACAGGAACAAGATCACCATTATCAATTTCTTTCTGTTCATCATCATTCAAATAACCAATCAATATCTTTTCCATTGCCATCGAGTCCGGCGTTATAGATTCGCATGGCCTGTCCTTCGTCTATGAAGCCGAGTACCATACAAGCCCCTTTTCCTAAAGTTAAGGTATTCGTTCCCGCATCAAACGAATAAGCGTGTACATTAACAGGCGGATGACCTTCTACGATCGCAGCATTAGAGATCTTTATTTCCGACTGTCCATAATTGTTTGCGCTTGCATCGGTTTCCAGTTCAGGAGCGGCAAGATAGGGAAACCCTTTTTTATTGAAGTAACCAACGAGTACCTTTACCGGAACAGTACTGCTAAATTTTAGCGTTGTGCCCGATTTAATCTGCTGAGCTTTGTTCATTGTCAGACCACGAAGTCCAAGCAGTTGCGCGGTTACGTCTTTTATTTTAATCGCAGAATCAGAGAATACGACTGCATTCTTCGCTATTAGGTAGCTTTCATTGGGCGACAGCAATTTTACCGCTGCGTTTTTAAAGGGTTTAAGCACACTCGCTTTCCCATTACTTACAGCTTTCAAAGAATCGATACTTTTTTTGAAGTGGTTGAGTTCTTTGGTAAACACGGGGAGCATTTCTTTCCAATGGATAAAGGTCTTGTCGACCCCGCGCATGGGTATTTTACGCTGTTTTGTTTGCATACTGTTGGCATAAAGGTAGCTGTGTTCTGTTAGCTTAACCAGTTCTGCGTAATGATCAACACTTTTTTGAAGAAAAGGAAGGGCTTTTTCCAGGTCGGTAACCTCATTGGAATATTTATAGCGCAACACCCACAGTGCAGATTTCACTTTTTCCGCATAAAAATTTGCCATGGCGTTGTAGCAATACATATCGTTCTCCAACCTGTTAAACTCGGTCGTGTCTTTCGTGACATTTGCTGCAGCCTGACGAATTGAAACCAACGCTTTTTTCCCATGTTCGATAACTTCTTTAGCTATTTGTACAGGTGTTTCACCGATATGACCCTGCTTTTTCCATTCTTTTTCGGCATATTCTATGATCATTTCGCCTTCTGGCGCTTCTGATTCATACATCAATGTGAACAAGCCATAACGGTAAGGATTGATCAGCTGGGTCATTAGCATACCCAACGTCAGCGTTTGTCTGTTTCCATCAGTGATCCCATAGCGGCGAAGCAATTTGGGAGAGATTTCGCCGGATTCTTCATAAGCATTCAAAATTGCTTTACCAGCATTCAAATCAGTACCATATTTGGTGGCCAGTTGCTGTCCCCAATAATCAATTTCCTGAGCTCTGTCTCTTTTAGAATTCCAGGCATATCTTCCCCATTCTTTATACCAGATCCAGTCCCTGTCTACCTGAAGCTGTCTTTCGCTGATCTTGTCTGCCGTATATGGCCAATCCCAATAGCCAGACTGTGGGTATAGGTGTAAGCCTTTTGCACCATAGATCTGATCCATAGCCTGCACTGATTTTTGTATAAAATCGGCCGACCCATAGCGGAACGGTTCGAGATTCGCCAAGATGTGCACATTGGCAATATGTACCGTTCCAATTGCGCTTAACTTTCTATGTAACTCTGCCCAACTGCCCCTGGGGGTATAGGTGGTCAGCGCTTCACCATTGAACTTGTTTTCCGTATACAAATTTTTGTATAATGGCAATGAGGCCTCCATGACACGTGGTGCGTCTGTGTCATGCGCTCTCAAAACGATTGGCGGCTCATCTTTAATGCCTGCAGCCTTCAGCCCATCCTTCACTCCTGGAATGATCGTTTTTGTGAACCAGTCTACATCATCCTGACCTACACCTTCCATTGCTTCTCCTAAGGCGACTAATAACCCCACATTAGGATATTTCTCTACAAATGCAGCTATAGATTTACGGGTGTAATCTGCGATCAAAGGGATGATCGGACGGTTTCTGTCCTGCGTTTTCAGTCCATGTTTATCTGCAAATGGCTTAGGAATGATAATATTGTAGAACATTTGGATCACCCAGATCCCTCGTTTGTCAGCTTCTTCAGTGAGAAATTTAAAGATCTCCTCATTTTTCTTAAGCGTTGCGTCATCTACTTCTACGGCATATGGGTAGTCTTTAAGGCGCAGTAAGGATGAAAAAGGGTGACCATTCCAAAGATATAAAGAGTTATAACGGTTGTCGACCATCATATCTAAATAACGAACCCAAAGCTCTTTATCATAGAACCAGGAAAAACTTTCCGGAGTGTAGGGGTACTCATAAACATCCCTTCCTGGCAGGTAATCTGGCTTTTGCATACCGATACAGGTTCCCCTCAGGACCATTTCCGGCTGATCAGTTATTGAAATTTCCTCTGGAATTCTGGATTTTGATTTGATCTGATCCACCAGTTCCATACAACCATACAAGGCACCCGATTGGTCGGTTCCTGTGATGACCAGATTCTTGTTCTGCGTATAAGCAATGCTAAACCCTTCTTTTCCGGCTTGATGTTTAACATCTTCTGTTGATACATTAGCCAAAAGCGGATCGCCTTTGATTCCGATGATGATCAGCTCCTTGTCTTGCGGATATTTATCTTTTTGTACGATCTTAACCTGATATCCTATTGATGATAGAGATTTTGCAAGTCTGTCCGCACCGAATTTAATTCGCGGACTGCTTTGTGTTGGAATAACGATAATACGTTTTCCTTTTTTGTCGCCTTCATTTGCATCTGCTTCAGCAGTGCTGAAAAGCAAAAGGCATATAAAAATAAGGATGTTGAATTTTCTCATTTAATACAGGTTTCTGAACATCTGAAGCTTGAAAATAGGTTCAGATCATATTTGGTTTTGTGTGCAATTTCAAATATAGGAACACCGTAGAAGGCATTACTGTATCATTTCCCCAAAATTCTATAGGATGTTATCTTTCACCCTTTTTACCTGTAAAAATGCTGTTATACTAAAAAACCCCGGCGCTGTTTGCAACCGGGGTTCTGATGTATTATTACTATTTACTTGTTTTGGACTTGCGTTCTGCCATCAATAAAGCGTCATATGCATTCACAATACCCCCGGTCCGGCACAATTCAGTCATGGCCACCTTTTCACCGCCAGATTTTGGCTTGGTTACTGGAAAATTGATTTTTGTAACGGTTTGTTCGATGATCGATTTGATCTGCTTTGCGGTCAGGTTCGGATAATAACTTTTTATCAAAGCAGCAATGCCGGCAACTACAGGCGTTGCCATGCTTGTACCTGAGAGCGGGCTGTATTTATTTTCTGGTAATGTCGAGTAAATGGAAACTCCGGGTGCAAAAACATCAACGGTTTGATCGCCATAATTGCTGAAAGCCGCAATCAGACCAGCTTCGGTTGCACCACTTGCCCCAACAGTGATCATGTTGGAAGCCCTTTTGTTAGCTTTCATATAAAACGGTGTTGGATAATTCGGCAGGCTATCTACATCTGCCCCATCATTCCCAGCAGCGTTGATGAGCAATACGCCTTTACTTTCCGCGTAGCGAATGGCATCTTCTACCATTTTCCGTTCTGGTGACACCCTTTTTCCAAAACTCATGTTGATGATGTGGGCACCATTATCAACGGCATAACGAATTCCCAGGGCCACATCCTTATCATGTTCGTCGCCATTTGGGACTACACGGATACCCATTAGCTTCACCGCATTTGCAATTCCATCCATTCCTTTCTCGTTTCCGCGACCAGCCCCAATGATTCCGGCTACATGTGTTCCATGGAAATAAGGATCGCCCATCAAATTTGAATTTCCATAGAAGCGGTCTTTGATGTTGAAATAATCATCTTTTACTTCTTTTCCTCTATAGTCCACCGGCGGAACACTGTCGGCTTTCTTTAACAAGCTTTTACTGAGCAACCAGGAACGGTAGTGTTGTAAATCTTTCTTTCTAACCGGCCCTTTGTGTCGTGAAAATCGATCTTTGTAGCGGTAATATACACGCTGATATTCGACACTTTCGTTGGTTACCTGTCCAGATGTCCCGCCTAGAAAATTCCAGCCATGTACATCTCCTTTGTAGCCATTGCCATCAATATCCTCAATCCCATAACGTTCATTAGTATTTCTCCAGAGATTGGCCTGTAGATCCTCGTGAAGCGTATCTATGCCTCCATCCAATATGGCCACAACAACTGTTGTAGGGTTCTTGTCTTTCAGCAATTCGTCATAGGCTTTCAGTACTCCGGTACCATATACCTGGTCTGCATCCCTCGACTGCAGGTGCCAATGCTGCTGAGGTGGTTGTTGTTGGGCAATACCTAGAACAGGCATTAGCGTTGCCATAAATATGAGTAGTAATTTCATGTGTTTTTTGATTAGTTACTGCAAAATACCGAAATTTTCGAAATGTTTTAGCAATAATTTAAAGCGCAAGGTAACACTGACGCCCTAAATGTTTGTGTATCGGTCTATAAAATCCTTTCTGGGGATCATATCTAAATAGGCATAATCGCCAGTCAGTTGAGTCCGCTGCTTCAGTTGATACAGAAAGTGACCGCCCAGGTCGATGATTATCGGACATTTCGCCTGATACCACACGCGGTGCGGATTTTTCCAGCAAAAGGAATAATACCGCGAACTAACTGGGATCTGTCTTAATTCAGGGTGATGAAAGTTCAATATCTTAGGTCTTCCCTGTAACAAGTCTGATTTTCGGATCATTGAAAGGTGATCAGTATGACAGAATTCATACTTAGCAAGCCTTGGATCGTTTAGATCGGGTAGGTGCTTCAATACCCTGAATCCCTTAAACTTCTTTCCATTTAACACCCAGATCAAATTTGTATAATAGGCTTCCCTACTGCTAAGCTCCGTTAAACAAATTGGTGAATTTTGAAATTCGATCGTTGTGCCGCAGGGCGTATGAATATCTGCACGATGCATTTCTCCATGTTCTTCATCTGCGAAACTTACTTCCCTACACGCTTGGGGAAAGGCATTTTTCCAATCGCGGTGCCAGGGCGTTTCTCCATAAACGGGAAGAATAATTGACATATTGAGGGTGGGATAAACTAACCGCTGCAAAACTAAACTAAAAATATTAGCAGTCAAAAAATTCTGTAAAATCTCAGAATACAGGTAAAAGGCACAGTAATTAGTTTCATTTTCCTCAGTTCAGCATTTATGGCACGCAATTGGTGCGCCTGTAGGAAACTCCATATGAAACAAATATATCTTATTATCGCTATCTCTTGCATTATGCTTACTAGTGCATGTTACTCCGTAAGAACTGCTGGAAATAGTGGAAAAGTACCTCCCGGACAAGCAAAAAAAGCAAATGGATCGAAATCGGCCAAGCATTATGCTCCGGGTCAGAAAAAGAAAAAGCACTAGTTTGTCAAACCGACATTTCTTTATAAAAAATAATCGCCCCCAATTGGAGGCGATTATTTTTAGTATCCGTACACCTTTTTATGAAGGCTTTAAAAAAGACCTGACCGGAACTTAAAAAGTATCCGGTGATCAGGCCTCCCTATTGTTTGGTACGTATTGTCTTGATCCGTGTCTATTGACACGTTGTTCTTTACTTGTTTGAATTATTGTCCTAGAACAATCGTTCCTAAATTATTGTTTTGACCAATATTGACTGAAACATTGGTAATTGTACTGTCTCTAAAACCGACAACCGGTACAAATTTCACTGAATAGTCTCCTGTAGCCAGGCCGCCAACTGCGAACTTACCTGTGAGGGGGTCGGCTACTGTACCTACGGTATCAGTTCCCGCAATTACCAGTATTTCCGGATGGGCCTCCAAAGGCAAAACAATTCCAGATACCAATCCTGAAGTTGCTTTACTTAGTCCCCTTACGACTGGCTTAAGCAGATATTTTCCATTTCCTGTTTGTACTATTGATTTTGCTGCATCGAAGTCGAGCACTAACGAATACGTTGCTCCCTCCAACAGCTCAGGGCTTTCTTCAAGTTTAACTTTCCAACCGGAGGACTGTGCAGCAGGCGTTTTCAGATCCTGTGATACACCGTCTACCACAATTGTGTTTCCAGTTTCATTCAATACCAATCGGATATCGGTGATCTTACCAACAGGCATTTCTCCCGAAGCAACCAGAATATCGGGATTACTGCTTCCAATGCGATAGTCAAGAATATTGAAGATACTCGTAGTTGCTGAAAATGTATAAGGCTCATCATCCGAAATCAGGATAATTTCTTTAACACTCAGATTGATCGCGTCAAAATCTCCCGGCGCATCGGTCATTCTAATTTCCACTTTGCTGGTTCCCGCAGCAGTTCCGCTGTTTACTTTTTCACATCCTGTGAGCATGGTAAGTCCTACCGCAAATAAGGCTACGGAAGAGTAGGCAATTCTTTTAATCATAGTATTCGATTTGTTAATAAGGTGATTCATTACTCAAAGTTGAAAGGTGAACATGAATTAAACATGAAATTCCAATTTTATTTATAGCCCAAAATTCATCTTAAATTCATGTTCAACCAGGATATTTGTTCAATTACCGCCAAAGCATGTACAGTTCTACCCTATCTTGCGCTTTTTTTTAACAATCTTCTTATATTTACCTAATGAACAGACCAATCTTTTTCCAGGTTTTGTTAATCTTTATCGTCAGTTTACTGTTGCCGACAATCTTATTTGCCAGTACAGCAAATTCGGTTGGCACGCATGCATTAAGAGATAAGCAGCTGGTGAGCATTTTTTTGCCACGGCAGGAAAAAGAAAAAAGGGATAGAAAAGAGAAAAAACAGGAGCCAAGACAGGCGACTGAAAAGCCCGACATCAGAGAAGTACCAAAGGCCCGCAGACAGACGAGGCCGCCAGTAGTGGTAAAACCTAATATTAAGCCGAAACCAGTTAAAGTCATCCGTCCAAAGATAACACGACCGTAGCGCAGGCCTATGAAATTAACATGCTTTTCCTTATTGGCTTGCATTATTTCTGTTCCTGCAATGGCGCAACAGCACACAAAGAAGGAAACAACTGTAACCTTGGCTGCGCTATTTAGCAGCGACGTGAGCTATTATGGTCAGACAACTGATGATAAGCTGCCGTATGTACTTGCCAATGCCACAGTAAGATTTCCGATAGGAATCCATCTTTCTGCAGGTTCGTACAAACTTTTGAATTACGGAACAGGTGTGTCGGAAACAGATCTTGGTGCCGGATTCACACACGAATTTAATGATGTTATAAGTGCGGGGATTTCTTATACCCGGTCTTTTTTTCCGTCGAACTCTCCGCTATTACAAGCTTCAAACGAAAATAACCTGAACCTATCCGCAGTATACACCTGGCCATGGTTGAAAAGCTCTGTTAGTGCTGATTATGCTTTTGGCCTACAAACGGATGTCTTTTTAAGTTTCAACCATTCCAAAGAAATTGATCTGGGCACCCTGTTCAGTGAGCAAAACACATTGTCTATTGAACCTGCTTTTGAATTGATCGCCGGCAGCAGGCATTTCCTTGAAACTTATTATACGGAACTTGCGGCCCGAGATAAAAAGAACGGTAAACCTAAAAAGCCTGAAAAAAAGGGCAATCAACCATCAGAGGTCATTACGACAACTGTCAGTTCTACTAATTTTAACCTGTTATCTTATAATTTTAAACTTCCGGTCTGTTTTAGCCGGGGAAATTATCTTGCAGAAGTTAGTTATCAACTTTCTGTTCCGGGCGCTCATGCTGTCGAAGAGTTGAAAAAACCGCAATCATTTTTTGGTCTGGCATGCTACTATCAGTTCTGAAACCTATACATTATGAAGGTATTAATTGTTGAAGATGAAAAAACATTGGCCTATGAAATTAAGGCTTTTTTAAAAAAAAGTTTCTATCTCTGTGATGTTGCACATACCTTTCGGACGGGATTGGAGCAGTTGGAGCTAAATCAATATGATTTCATCTTGATCGATTTGAGCCTGCCGGACGGGGATGGCCTGGAAATCCTAAAAAGGGCTAAAAAAAGCAATCCCGATGCCGCATACATTATCATTACAGCAAGAACGAACCTGAAAGACCGGGTTAGTGGTCTGGATCTGGGGGCTGACGACTACCTGGCAAAGCCATTTTATCTGCTGGAATTACAATCCAGAATGCAAGCCATTGCCCGGCGAAAGTTCAACATTACCGATGATCTGCTGCCGATCGGGGAATTTAATATTGACCTGCAAAAAAGGCTAGTGATACATGACCAGCAAAAGATTGAACTTTCACGGAAGGAGTTTGACCTGCTCAGTTACCTGCTACTCCACAAAAATAGAGTGCTTACCCGCGTGCAGCTGAGTGAACACATATGGGGCACTTTTGTCAAAGACGATTACGATTCAAATTATATTGATGCCCACATCAAGAACATCCGAAAGAAGTTAAATGTATGGG
The DNA here is from genome assembly GCA_031179845.1 of Pedobacter sp. Classification (GTDB taxonomy): domain Bacteria; phylum Bacteroidota; class Bacteroidia; order Sphingobacteriales; family Sphingobacteriaceae; genus Pedobacter. The sequence continues at coordinate 2,850 of JAPSHM010000096.1, read as the reverse complement.
CCGATACCGAATGGCTGGAAACGGTTCGTGGTGTGGGTTATAGAATTAAGAAATAAACAAAGGATGAAATTATCAACTAAGCTTACGCTTTTTATTACCGGATCAAAACTGGTGATTGTGCTGTTATTTGTGTGCGCATTGCCCTTTCTCGTCAAACATATCGCTTCAGAATACACGAATTATACGTTGTTGCAACAGCAGAAAAAAGTATTAAATATCATCAGTAAGAATGGGGCCGACTACTATTTCGATGGGGATGAGACTTATGGAAGCTATACCATGCTTAAAGAAGAATTCATTGCGTTGCTTCCTGTGAGGGACGATTTGAAAATGGACACCATTAAAGATTCTCAACGGCTGATCGAAAGTGACACACTGAACTACAGAGTTTTGAGTGTCACTTTTAAAGACCATAATAAGAATTACCTGTTGGAGATCGGCAAGACTACGACCAGCATCAATCAATACGATAAACCACTTCAGCGATTTGCTTTATATGTGCTCATCACGCTCATTGCCTTAACCATATTGATCGACCTCACCTTTATTCGCATTTTAATCCGCCCGCTCGCGAAAATTATCAATAGTAGGCTAATCAACAGGAAGTTTCCTTTTAAAGATAAACAGCAGTCGGTTGACACAAGCACGACGGATTTTATCTACCTGGATGAATCCTTAATCCTGCTCATGAACCAGATCAATGAAGCTTTTCATAAAGAACGGGAATTTACCTCTAATGCTTCTCATGAACTCATGACCCCTATCAGTATCCTGCAAAATAAAATGGAAAATCTGCTTGCAGAGGAAAATCTTGACGAATCAACATCTGTCGCAGTTGTAGAGATGATGAAAACTGTTGATCGGCTTAAAAACATTACCAAATCACTCCTCCTGATCTCCAGAATTGAAAATGAGCAGTTTATTCGGAGAGAAGAGGTAAGCCCACTATTGATGTTTAATGAGATTATCGAGGAAATTAGCCACAGGTTGGAAGAGAAGCAGATTAAAATTTCTTTATCGATCTCAGCGGATGTGATATTGGAGGGTGTCAATAAGGATCTGCTTTTCCAGCTATTTTTTAACCTGGTTCATAATGCGATAAAATTTAATCGCCATGAAGGACAGATCGAAATTAAAGACAGGCGCTTGAACGACGGTAGTTATGAAATCACCATTGCGGACACTGGAATTGGTATACCTGAGGCAGACTTACCCTATATTTTTAACCGCTTTAAGAAAGCAAACCTGGAAGGCAATGTTGGTTTCGGGTTGGGATTAGCCATTGTAAAAAGCATTGCCTTGTACCATCAAATCCAGATTGACGTGCAATCCAAAATCAATGAAAGCACGGAATTCAAGATAACGTTTTCGCCAACTGCGAAAAGTTCTTATAGAGAAGAACTTTTATCGGTACCTAATGTTTAATAAAAACAAAACTCAAGCACATGACGATGAATGCTAATTTTCAACAACAACAAGCTACTGGTAAAATACAAACCGTGATTATTGACCCATCATCGACATCAGAAACTGACGAGATTTATATTCAGTTTGCCGCTCCTGGCCCACCCACTGAGCCTGAAGAAAAAGACGTTAATGAAAAAGACAAGGAAACAAACAGCGAGGAAGATCCTGGGTTAAATCATGACAAGGATGACGATCTGAGTTTGAATATAGAGGAAGATGAGCCTGAACGCTAAATTTAAACAGGTTTGTTGTTCAGATAATTATCGATCGATTCTCCGATTTGATCCAACAGTTCTTTAACTATAAGTCCTTCGCCGCACCAAAACTTTCCTAATCGACCTTGATCCGACCACACACGGCCAATTGAGGTGAATTGGTCAAAAATCTCGTATTTAGGCTCCTCCCGGTCTGGAACCACCAGCAGGGTTTCTGACTCGCCCTCAATCATCACTACAATCTCAAAGGGCTCCCAAGGTTCTTCAACTCGTTTCATTTTCATCAATAATCTTTATTTTGCTAAGCGATGATGATAAGTTTCAATTTCCCTGAGGGCTTCAAGGATAGCGGTCCTTTGTCTCTGTAACAACACAATGTGATCGGCGTGAATGCTGAAATTCTCCAACACCTCATCATACTTTTTGATCGCGGCTTTCTCTCCTGTTTCAATCGCCGCCAAAATTGCGGCGTCTTCTTTACTGCTTAAGGCCTGTTTAATGTCGTTCCAGGTACGATGAATTGCCCCGAGTACACTGCCTTCTTCGTTTTCCGAATCCCCACCATGTTTCACAATGTGATCTTTGAGCTCCTGGGCAAAACCGGCTCGCTGCGTAGCGTTTTTTGAAAATATGGCCTCGAGTTCTATACTGTTTGTAGCTTCCGCTGCTGATTCGTACCCTTCTTTGCCATCGTTGGCAACATTTACCAGCTTTTTAAGATCCTTAATAATCTCGCGATCGTGTTCCATAGTTTATACAGTTGTATGTAATAAACGCAATACCGGCGGAATAGTTTTTCAAATCTTACTGCGCCTCCCCACTCTGCCTCTTGTTAACCAATATTTCTTCGAGTTCTTCGAGTAAGGCTACCTGTGCGCTATTGATGTATTCTTTCGCCTCTGTAATTTCAAACCATCTGCCTTCATTTATTTCAGGGTAAACTACAATCTTTTCCGACTGTGGTGGCCACTCGAGTTCAAATTTGTTGGATGTTAAGAATGATGGATCAAGGTCGCCATTTACTGCCCAGCAATGCACCTTTTTTCCTCCTTTTTGCACCACAGGCGAAAGCGCGACTGCGTCTCTTACTGGACGGTACCCCGTTTCTTCTTCAAACTCTCTCCAGGCCGCATCAATTAACGCTTCGCCCGGCATTGGTTCACCTTTA
>JAPSHM010000367.1 GCA_031179845.1 Pedobacter sp. | reverse complement strand
TGGTCTGTCAATCCTGAATAGGCTTTTGCTATTGTGATGAGTTGCTCGCCATCTCGTACGGCAAACGTATAGTCTGTATAGTAGTTTGCTCTTCTGCCACTACCTTTCTGAGCATAGATTAAAACTGTGTCAACCGTGTAAGGGTTAATTTTCCATTTCCACCAGTCGCCCCTTTTCCTTCCGGAATGGTATAACGAATCAAGCTTTTTTAACATCAAACCTTCACTGTTGATATCCCGTGACTTGATCCTGAGCTGACTCAGTTCATCCCATTCTGAAAACTGGACAATAGGTGAGGGCAAAACAATGTTCCTGGTCGTTAAATTTGCAGTAATTGTTTCTAAAAGTTGCCTGCGGACATTCAAAGGATCTTCACGGAGATCGCGACCTTCATATTCCAGCAGATCATAAGTAAAGAAACCGATTGGCGCATCCCGAAGCAGGTTGTTAGGAATGGTCTTCCTATTTAAGCGTTGCTGCAAGATGCTAAATGCTTGAACGTTGCCATCTTTGACTGAAAGGATCTCTCCGTCCAATACTGTTCCGTCCTTCAGTTCATTTACCAAAAAATGCAGCTCCGGGAATTGCTCTGTTACGAGTTCCTCTCCACGCGACCAGATAAAGAGTTCTCCATTCCGTTTGATGATCTGTCCCCTTATGCCATCCCATTTCCACTCAGCCTGCCAATCTTCTGGTTCGCCCAGTGAAGACGGTTGCGCCTCTAGAGCATAGGCCAAACAAAATGGATAAGGCCATGAGTTGTCCGTATTGACGTGGGTGCCAACCATCAGATCCCGATAGGTGGTTTCAGAGGGGTGCCATTTACCCATGATGCTGTGCATGATCTTGCTAGACTCAACTCCACTTTGCCTGGCCAGTGCGTTAACCAATAGCTTATTGGACACACCGATCCTGAAATTCCCTGATATCAATTTGTTGAAGATAAATCGCTCCGCCGTTTCCAGACTATCCCAGGCGTCTAGTATGAACTGTTTCTTATAAACATCGTCCTTTCCATGCAACTGTGCCAGGTTATTGATCCATTCATGTAACCTTAGATTACGCTGTGTACTGGCAGGTGGCAAGATGAGCGCAATAGTTTCACTCAGATCACCAACATTGTGGTAGCTTTCATTAAATAGCCATTCGGGTAGATCGCTCAACTCTATTGCCCATTTTTTGATCAGCGTTGTATTTACCGGACGTTTTGGCCGCTTCCCTGTGAACATAGCGATCACATAAGGCTTGTCGCGGTCGTCCGCCTCATTAAAATAGTCGACAAGTGCCGAAATTTTATCATTGGTCTTGTTACTAGTTTCCAGTTGTTGTATGAGTTCAGTAAACCGCTTCAAACCATATCCTCCCGTAACTCTATTTTTTCATCTTCTTCTTCATTTCCAAATTGTGTTTTCACTTCTGCGGATTCGATACCTATTTCATTTAAATATTTTGAAAAAGTAGCAGTATACCCATGCGTTACATGCACCTTATCAGCTTCGGTGGCTTTTATGGCCGATAAAAGTCCTGGCCAGTCGGCATGATCACTAAGTGCAAACCCAGCGTCCGCGCTCCGCCATCTTCTTCCAGCCCTTACCTTCATCCAACCAGAGCATAGCCCTGTAGCAGCATTCGTTAGACTTTTGATCCACTTTCCGTCAGCCAAAGCCGGAGGCACGATGACAATCCCTTTTTGCAAATCTTCTTTTCTGGCTTCTGCTGTGATTCTAATGGTTTCTGGCAGTGCTACGCCATTCTTCAGGAAAGCATCGTTCAGATTGGCGATCGAATTGTGTACGTAAATTCGTCCAAACCCTTCCAAACCCTTAATGATTCTTTGAGCCTTCCCAAGACTATAGGCAACAAGTACCGTAGTTTTGTTTTTATCGTGGTTGTCAGATATCCAATCTTTAATCTGATTGAAGATCAGGTGCTGTGGTTCCCATTTATAGATGGGAAGTCCAAATGTACTTTCGGAGACAAAAGTATGGCACTTTACTGGCTCAAAAGCTGTACTGATCCCATCGTATTCCACCTTGTAATCTCCAGAAACCACACATACTTCTCCTTTGTACTCCATTCTGATCTGAGCTGACCCGATCACATGCCCAGCAGGTACAAGGCTTACCTTTACGCCGTTAATGTCAATCTTTTTATGGTAAGGAAGTGTTTCTACATTTAGCTCTCCTAATCTTTGAAAAAGTATCGGCTTTGTTAGTTCGTGGCATAGATAAGCTTTATTGCCCCATCTAACGTGATCCGCATGGCCATGGGTGGTTACTGCGCGGTCGACCGGCAGCCAGGGATCAATGTAAAAGTCGCCCTGCGGACAATAAATTCCTTTATTGGTGAAGCTAATCATTTAATTCTACCTCCATTACCAGTGTTCCTTGAATTTATCTAAATACCTATTGAGTTTGTTGCAGCTATAATTGTTTTAACATCAACTTGAACGATATGTTTCGGACCGTCAAAAAATAAATCTGAGATTTATAATGTTTGTTTTCTGAAAACATATATACTTTGTAAGAAACAAGTCTCTATGTATAAGAAAAAATTATTATTAAAAAATGAAAAGTTATTTAGTGATCCAAGTAATGAAGCTAGGCTTCCATCCTTTTTGGATAAGCAAATCGTCGATTTGAAGGATTAATAGCTTGATGTGCTTCAACATGTTGAAAATTAACGCTTAATTATTTTTACCATTTGCTTTAAGCAAAATTTAGTTTAACGAATAAATAATAGAATATGTTTTCTGAACTAGACGAAATAGATGTTAAACTTCTGTTTCATTTACAAAAAGGTGCGCGTATCAGTGCACAGGAGATATCCAAAAAAATTCATTTATCCGCCAATGCTGTCAGTGCCAGAATAAGGCGACTCGAAGCGGAGGGCTACATTAAACAGTATGCAACAGTTTTAAACAAAAACATGATCAACAAAAAGTTGGTTTCCTTTACAGGAATCACCCTGCATACTAACGCCAACGGAAATTTGGGATCGTTCCTTTCCTCGGTAAAGGAATTTTCAGAAGTATGTAATTGTTATCATGTCAATGAAACGTTCGATTTTTTACTTTATATTGTCGTGACCGATATGCAAGACTACCATAGTTTTTTAATCAATAAATTGTCTTTGATCGATTGTGTCAGTAAAATTAAAACGTTTTTTGTATTGGAAGAGATCGGCACGGCCCATATGATTGATCTAACTCCGTTAATGAACCGATTTAACCGCAAAAGAAAATAGAGTTTTCCGCCATGCCGAATGTCAACAGATTTATATTGATCCTATTGATTATATTCACGCAAGTCCAGTTCGTTAATGCTCAAAAGAAACGATCGGTTATGGGACGAATTACTGATG
>JAPSHM010000095.1 GCA_031179845.1 Pedobacter sp. | reverse complement strand
CTGAAGCTGAGCCTGGCGACGGGAAAGTCCCTGCCATGTTCTCCGCTGTTACGAGTCAGTACGATACAAACTGGATGTACAGCGCCAGTTATATCCGTATTAAAAACATCACACTGGGTTATAATTTGCAAGTGCTAAAAAAAGCATTCAACAGCATTCGTTTATATGCATCCTGCGACAATGTGTTTCTATGGGATTCCTATTACCCAGGCTATTCGCCCGAAGCGGCAACTCAGGATAATGCCTCGTCCGACTGGGGTTCCTATCCGCTTGCCAGAACTTTATCATTCGGTTTAACAGCTAAATTTTAACTGACCATTTATTTTAAGACAATGAAAATCTATCAAACATATGTACTTCTAACTGCTCTTTCAGGTATGTTGGCTTTATCCTCCTGCAAAGACACGATCGATATTGTACCAGTAGAGAACAATACCTCCGGCAATTTCTATACGAGCGAATTAGAAATTAAACAAGCAGCAATTGGCATTTATGCCAGGTTGGGAAGGAATGGGACGAATACCGACTTTGCGACCGATTATTTTTGGCTGGCCTCGGAGAACAGGTCTGACCTACTTTATTTAGCCGCAGAAACTTCCGCTCAAAATGACCAGCTCGATTTGAGAAAATATTTAATCACTGCGAATTCGGGAACGGTATCCGGCATATTTTCCAGGTTATATCAGATCATTAAGGAAGCGAATAACTTACTTAGTCATTCCAAAGATGGCGAATATATGAGGTATCGTGCTGAAGCCCGCTTCTTAAGAGCATATGCTTATTCGGAATTGGCCCGTTCCTTTGGCCCTGTTGCATTGGTTACCCAGCCGATTGAAAATAGGGAAGCCATTGTGCTGCCGAGAGCACCACTCACAGAAATATATGCCCAGATTGTAGACGACCTGACTTTTGCGGCAGCCAATCTGGAAAAAACTTACAGCGGTGCTGAAGCAGGCCGGATTGGAAGCCTGGCAGCAAATGCATTACTTGGCCAGGTTTACTTAACAATGGCCGGTTATCCCTTAAATGATGCCAGTGCTTATGCCCGCGCTGAAGCGGTATTTGCCGGGATCATTACTGATGTCTCCAACCGTTTTAGCCCTGTGTACGCGAATATTTTCACCTTAGCCAATGAAAACAAATACGATCTGTTCTCTATTCAGTTCGCTTCAGGATTTTCAAATACCGGGTCGAGCTTACCGGGTTATATCACGAGCTCTGCTTCTTCAGGCAGCCCCTTCCCGGAATGGACATTCAGCAGCTATTCCTTGCAGGGTCAGGATGTGAGGGTGGATACAGCTTTGATTAAGGAAATGAAACAAAGCGGGGATTTGCGCTTTGCGGCTAGTATTGACACGGGGTACTACAATGCGGTATTGACACCCGGCAATGCCAATACCAGGGTATTTGTCTTGAAGAACATTGTCACCAAATTTCTTGAAAAGGACAACACCAATACCAGCATCAAATCCTGGAATGACTTTCCAAGAAACTTCCCTATCCTGCGTGATGCTGATGTTTACTTGTCGTATGCTGAAGCCCTGATCCAGAATGGAAAAGGTGGCCTGGCAAAAACTTATGTAGATCAAATCCGCCAAAGAGCAGGTTTGAGTTTGCTTACAGGGAGTCCAACCATGGCGGATATCAAACGGGAACGGAAACTAGAGTTTATTGGAGAAGGGCGCAGGTATTTTGATCTGGTTAGATGGGGAGAAACTGAGGCAGTAAATACTTTGTCGGCATTTACAACGCATTATCATGCAACAACGAACGGACAACTCCCTACCCGCAGGGATCTGTTACTCCCAATCCCTCAAAACGAATTGAAAACGCGTAACAACTGGGAACAGAACCCAAATTATTAACATCGGTTCACTTATGTAAAATGCCTCTGGAAATTGCTTCCAGAGGCATTTTGCTTTTTCAACTATTTAGCTTATCTAATGTTTAAATCTTATTTAATGTTTATATCATAAATCGCACCACGTTGCGTTTCAACGGTCGACTGATAAATGATCCCCTTGTTGGTTTTCAGTTGCTGATACACCACATCTGCGGCATTTATGGTGACAGGCACATTGGTCTGCAACGTTAACTTTCCACCGACCTTAGCTGTAGCCCGTGCATTTGTCAGCTTAGCATTCTCCCACGATAGTTCCAGTTCAAATCCTCCCCGCGCAACCAAACCTTTAACATGTCCACTTTTCCAGCTATCCGGTAAAGCGGGCAACAATTGCACAGTTCCCAAATGGCTTTGGAGCAGCATTTCAGCAACACCGGCTGCAGCACCAAAGTTTCCATCGATTTGAAAGGGAGGATGGGTATCAAACAGATTGTTAAGGGTCGAATTTTTCAACAATTCCTGGTACATTTTATAGGAATGATTGCCGTCCAGTAACCTGGCCCAAAAATTAATCTTCCAGGCTTTACTCCAGCCGGTGCCCGCATCGCCCCGGATCTCCAGGGTTTTACGCGCGGCATTGGCGTATACTGTATCAATTAATGGAGAGATCTCTCTTCCAGGATGTAGGCCAAACAGCTGAGAAACATGGCGGTGCTGAGGATCAACATCTTCCCAATCCCCATACCACTCCTGCAAGTTTCCTTTCTTACCAATGTGTAAAGGATATAACCGGGCGTATTTAGCCTTTAACGAGGAAGCAAACTCCTGGTCAGTTTGAAGCAATGCAGCGGCGTCAATCACATTGGCAAACAAATCTCTGATGATCGACATATCCATTGTTGAAGCAATGGTGACCACTTCTTCTTTCCCATTTGGGAGGATATAACTGTTTTCAGGAGAGGTGGAAGGTGTAGTCACCAGGTATCCGTCTTTTTCTATCAGCCAGTCTAAACAAAACAAGGCCGCACCTTTCATTAGAGGATAAGCGGTTTTCTTTAAATACTTTTTATCGCCTGTAAAGAGGTAATGCTCATAAAGGTGTTGCGACAACCATGGGCTTCCCATTGCCCAATTGGCCCATTTAGGATCGCCGGTTCCTTCTCCAACTGGATTTGTTTGTGCCCAAACATCCGAATTATGGTGTACGGCCCATCCCGCAGCATGGTAATAATTTTTAGCAGTATGCTGACCGTTGACGGCCATTTCTTTGATCTTATTGATCAATGGTTCTGTGAGCTCGGAGAGGTTACAAACTTCCGCAGGCCAATAATTCATCTGCAAATTGATGTTTGTCGTAAAATTGCTTCTCCAGGGAGGTCTGACTTCGGCATTCCAGATTCCCTGCAAATTAGCAGGGATTCCTTTGGGGCGAGAACAGGAGATCAACAGGTAACGGCCAAATTGAAAGTACAATTGTTCTAATCCGTAATCTGCTGTTCCGGCTTTGTAGGCAGCAAGGCGTTCATTTGTTGGCTTTTCAGTCAGCAAATTACCCGCCTGGTTCAGAGACAAACTAACCCGGTTAAAATAACGCTGATAATCAAGCACATGAGCTTGTTTTAAGGCAGGAAACGATTTTCGGGCTGCAACTTTGAGCGGCTTCAAAGCTGCTGCATTCTCATCCTTCCCGTTCCTATCGGGATATTGCTGAAAGCCATTGTAACTGGTTGCACCGGAGATCAGGATCAGGATCTCAGAGGCGTTGCGGACGTTCAGGACACTGTCTGCGCTTACCTGTCCATCTGTACGCACGACCTTCAATCGTGCCTGGAACCGCATGCCGTTATGTCCCAGGCTATCCTTATAAATAAATTGTTTCAGCTCTGGCTGTTCATCAGAATTAATTCTTGCCTTGCCTTTCAGAACCAGTTCGTTCCTGCCCGACGCACTTACTTCGTGGATCAGTTCATTGAACAGGGAAAGGCTAACGCTTAAAGCTTTTGGTTTACTCGCGGTAAGCCGCATGACAATGACCTGATCGGGTGCAGAAGAAAAATATTCCCGGGTATAGGTTACGCCATCTGCTGTGAATCGGGTAGTGGATGTGGCATTGGCAATATTAAGGTCGCGACTATAATCAAGTACTGTTCCGTTAATTTTTTGCTTTAGTATAACATCGCCCAGGGGAAGATAGGAATTTGAGTTTGGCCCCTGCATTTTTTTCATCAGTTCTGAGGCCTGACTACTTTGCCCATCGAACAGCAATTTTCTGACTTCCTGCAGATACTTTGGTGATTCAGCATTCGGGTTCAGATCCACTGGCCCGCCAGTCCATAAGGTCTCTTCGTTTAACTGTATCAGCTCTGCATCTACCCGACCGAAAATCATGGCGCCTAAGCGACCATTTCCAATCGGCAATGCTTCATTCCAATTCTCTGCTGGCTTGTTATACCACAACTGTAAATCCGCTCCTTTCTGATTAGAAGTGATCGTTTGCCCCATGGAAAAGAAGCAGGAGGATAGGGAGATAAAAATTACTGCGGATAACTTGTAGCTTAAAGGGGAACGTTTAAATGGCATCAGATCTTTTTTGGTTACGGCATTACGCCTATTGAATTTGTAACCACTAATTTAGTATTATCATTTGCTTTTATCACTACATTTTTTAATGTCCAGTTGTCGCCGAAATCAATATTGCCCGCAGTTGCCCCTTCTACGCTGATATTGGTCAGTGTAAAATTCTTCAAAATAGTACCTTTTGTACCCATTGCGTTAACTGCTTTCTTCGCCCCGGTCGCTTTCACGTTATAAACAGTAACATCTTGAATTTTGGGAATTCCTTTTGATTCAGGTGTTACTTTGTTTAATAATTTCGTCCAGTGCGGAGGGATCTCATTTGCATTGTATCCGGCGGGAAGCGTAGAATAGCTGTAGGTTGGATTCCAGTTTGGATTGATCTGGACCACATTACCCACGCCGTGCATGGTAATGTTACCAAAATAAACATCTTCTACTGTACCGCCACGGGTTCTTGCAGACTTGATGTTCAAGGCGTTTCCAGTACCATATCCAACCAGATCTGTTGCCCAGACATGGCGAATTCCGCCTGAGGTTTCACTGCCCAATGTTAACAGTCCGGCACCTTTCCGGGCTACACTATTTCTAATCACTACATATTCTGTTGGGCGATTGACACGCAATCCATCCCAGTCGCGCCCTGCTTTCAAGCAAAAATTATCGTCGTTGCAGTCGATGTCGCAATTTTGCACCAGGATCCAGGACGAAGAATCGATGTCAATGCCATCTGTACTCGGGCCATGTCCACCTACATTGTTCCGAATGGTGATGTTATCCACTGTAACGTAGGAAGAATACAACACTTGAACAGTCCAAAACCCTGCTTGCTGTGCATGGATATCTTTTAGCAATATGTTTTTCGAATCGGCAATTAAGATTGTTCTTGGTCTTTTAGCGTCATAATCTACGATCCAGCGCAAGCCTTTCGGATCATAATCTTCTTTACGGATCTTCCAGTAATAATCCCAAAAAACCTTGCCTTGTGCATGGATCAATCCGCTTCCGCTGATGCCTGCATTTTCCTGTTTCAAGATATTTAGAAGGGCGGCAGGCCATTTCATTTCTATCCCGGCAACGCGTGTATCGATTTCAGGATAATCTTTGATATTTTGACTTCCAAGCAGGACTACTTCTTTGTCAATTTTGAAATCTACGCCAGCTTTTATGAAAAGTGATCCGGTAAGGTAATTGCCCGGTGCGAAGGTGACGGAGCCACCGCCTTTCGCTGCACATTCGTCAATCGCTCGTTGGATGGCTTTTGTGTTTAGCGTCTTGCCGTCGTTTATTGCTCCAAAATCGTTGACCCGATAAGTGGTGCTTTTGAATACCAAAGGCTTTGCACCCACTTCCGACACCCATGCAGGTTCCTTAGGTTGGGCATATGAAGAAAGGGAAAACAAGAATAAAGCAAAAAACAGCGTGTTCGAAAATCTCATAGTCTGGAATATATTTGCGTGTGATAAAACTTTTGGGAATGTTTAGAATTAAGTAAAGAATCATAAACTTAAAAAGTAAAGGATTAAGCAGCAACCTGTCGCATCCTGTTTGCTGCTTAAGTTCCGCATGTAATTAGCATGGAGAAATGAGCGTTTACTACATCATCTTTTCAAAGCCTTCCCATTTAACCTTCCATTTTCCATTTTTTGGAAAGCCGGGGTTTTCAATCGTATTCCCATCCCAACCTGCGCACATCATGGCCACGGCAGTGAGCAAGCCGCCATTTCCAGGCAAATACAAACGCAGCCGGTCGTCCTGGTAATTATGTCCGTTAACGAGGTAGGTGTTGGTAAGGATCTTCATCATCAGTGCATCTACTGCTTTTTCCGGCATATTGAGTCGGGCGGCAGACATTGCGGTCATGGGAAAATCCCACCCCCAGGTATCGCTCCAACTCCAGGTGTTCCATACGAGCTGGAACGTTTTAGCCATAACTGCTTTATCCAGCAAACTGGTTTCAGGTAACATTCCGAATGCCCCTAATACGGAGGGGTGATCGGTCTTATATTCCGGATTGGTATAGGAATCGGTAGCACTTTCTGTGGCCAGGTAAACTCCATTTTGCTTTGGCAAGGGTGATAACCCTGCGATCACCTCATCCCATTTGGCCTTCCTCTCCATTCCCAGTCGAAGTCGCCATTGTTGTGCAGTTTTCAATGCCCACTCCCAATAAGCCAATTCGTAGGTCGGATTGAACGTAGTTTCGGCTTTGAAGCGTTCTTGTGCGGGAATTAAACCTGGGCCCAGGACATAGCGCTTTTTTATTTTATCGTAATGTGCAAAGGAAGCCATAAAGTCTGCGGTAGCGAACACGAGGTCTTTATACTTTTCAAGCACTTTTTTGTCCTGATGCGACCGGTATTGCAGTTCTGTGAATGTGATGATATGCGGCTGTTGCCAGATCAGCATGGCGCCGATTGAGGAAGGTGACTCGTTGCCCTCATTGTCGGTCATTTTTTGCCACCTCAGGCCATCAAAACCCTGGCGTTTTGCAAGGTTGGCGGCTTTGTCCTGTACTTTAAAATACCAGTCCACACTTTTATTTACTAAGGCATGTCTGCCCCAAAGTGCAAAATGAACGCCATGCCACCAATGCATTTCCAGGTGTGGCTTGCCGTACCAGCTGTTGTAGGTTAAACCGGTTTCCTGTGGAGGAAAGTTTCCTGCGCATTGGATTTTGGTGAGGTATTGCGACAACACCACGCGGCGTTCCAGTTCATTGGCACGTTGATCGGTACTCCCGCTAAAATCAACGGCTGCACCGCTTAACCAAAATTCTTTCCATTTGCGCACACTATTGTTTCTGACCGCTTCAAAATCAGGAAGTTGCCCGACATGTTCTTGTGTAGAAAAGAGACAGCTGAAATCAAATACATCTGATTTCGTATTCGGAGAAATGATAAAATAATGCCTGGTTTGTTCCTTGATCCTACCTCCGGCACCCCATAAAAACGAAGCGAAATAGGAGGCTGAATCAAGCTGATGCTTCACTGTTGCACCTTGATCACTGCTTTTAAATACAGTTGAGGTATGAAGGTCTGGATCAGCCCAATTGTTACCTACATCGGCCCATTCTCCGGTCGCATACGGAAACCGCAACCGAATTTTCAATTGCCCCTTTTGAATGAGGGCTGACTTTACCGACGCGGCGATGAGGTCCTGGTCCTGGTGACCAACAGTGGTGACGCTTACAGGAATTCCATCAAATGTAAAAGTGCTTTTTATTTCGCCTGTCCATGGATCGAGTTGTTGGCTAATCTCCTTTATGTCTGCCGGAGTAGCTGGTTTCCCATCGGCTTTGCTAAGCTCCAGACCTATATTCCCGAGTTGTAACCGATGAACATTCTGGCGGTAAAAGTTTACTGCGTTCTTCGACCGGAGTGGTTCGTTCAACTGAACGGTGTACGGCACTTTACGGCCATATTGATCATAGTATTTATAAGCTTCTTCGATCTTGTAGTTAGCTGTATTTTTGAAGGTGTCCCAACCCCATTCGGATTGAGTGCCGAGTGGAACTCCATTGGCATAGGCATCTGGAAAACTTTGCAATCCGGTCGCATCCACGGTAAAGGCAAACTTGCCATTCCCTACAGATAGGGAGGAAAGGGAATCGATCTTTGCGACCCGCACGATGTGTCGCTGGACGACAGCCTGACGGTCTATTTGTGCATACACGTTGTTGAGTGGGCAAAGAATTGCCAGCAGCAGTGCTGCAAGAAGGTTAATAAAAGGCATCTTCATATTGCTATGGTTTTACTAGGCTAAAAAGGTATGATTCGAGATTGGTATATCCAGACTTGGCAACTTTTGCCGCGTCCGTAGCGTTATTGGCGTCTAAATTATTTTTGTTCTCCCAACGATCCGGAATTCCATCCCGGTCGGAATCAAGTTCACCGGAAAGAAGTTCCTTCACGGGTGGTTGACCGCCTGCATCGGCTTCAGTTTTGAAGATCTGCCCGGTTTTGCCTAGGCTCTTAAAATAAGCGATGATGCGGTTGTCGACCGCATCACGTTTCAGCGAACATCCGACCTCAGCCATCACCACTTTGCAGGCTTTGGCTGCACTGCTCACCCGCAAATTGCTTTTTGGGAGCAGCGTTGGTGTTTTTAAAAGCGTTGCTGTTTCATCGACGAAATCTTTATCGGTTACGAGTCGCCCATTGAGCTTCCCGTCCTTATTTAGATCGGTATAATTGTTTCTGTGATAGACATGATCAGTTGCCGAGAACATGCTCAAAAAGTCATCTGTAGAACTCGGACCGGCAATAAAATAGTTACCAACGAGATCCTGGTAATGATTTGCGCTGGAATGTCCGCCTATGAAACCGCTTTTCCCCCAGTTATAGATCACATTGTTGACAAATTCAATTCTCGCCTTTGCTTTAGGGCTGCGGCTTTGGTTGCCTGCAAACAGGCAATGGTATATGGTTACATTTTCGGGCACCTCTAACAGCGCACCGAAACGCTGGGGATCTATTGCTTCAGCAATCATACAATACTGTAAGGTCACATTTTTGCTTTTCTTGATGTGCAGGTTATCCCATCTGCCCCATTGGATGGACACATGATCAAAAATAATATCAGTCAGGTTGTCGGCAACCACAGTACAGGAGCCTTTTGACATATTTATGCTTCCTCTGAAGCGGATATATCTAACGATTGTGCTGTCTTTGAAGGATACGCCATTTCCATAAATTGTGATTCCTTCACCCGGTGCCGTTTGTCCGGCTATGGTTGTACGTGCAGAAACAGAGATCTTTTTTCCAATTTTGATGACACCGGAAACGTCAAAGATCACTGTTCTTCCAGGCTGGCTTACCGCGTCGCGGAACGAACCAGCACCGGAGTCTAGCAGGTTGGTTACCCGGTACACCGGGCCACCACGCCCACCGGTTGCAAAGCGCCCGAAGCCCTCTGCACCCGGAAAGGCCAATTGTTGCGCGCTGACAGGCAAACCGGATAATAGGAACAGTAAGATGCCGCATAACATAGTAAGTTTGAGACTGGCTTCTGGTATTCGTTGTTTTTTCACCATTTGGATTTGATCAATATTTAGGATGTTGCTGCCCATTTAAACCTGGATTTACATCAATGGTAGAAACAGAGAAAGGTAACAGTTCAACTTTGTCTTTCTCAAGACCACGAAAAAGCCCGGTTACCAGTGCTGCATTAGCAGTTAGCTGACCCCTACTATTTAGCGGCGATGCCCCATGCATCCTCAATACCACATTTCCTGCACTGCTGAGTGCAATGGAATCGGTTTTTGACAACACTTTGTAAGCGGTATAAGGTATGGCGACTATCGGATCTTTAAACGCGGTTGCTTTTACACGTTTGTAAACCCGGTATCTATCTACATCAGCATAAATCCCTGTTTTGTTAGCCATCTCAATTAAATTCTGCTTTGTTTTGGTGAGTGTTTCATAGAGAATTCCCCAGCGGGCCAGGTCGGTCCGCCTTAAAGATTCAAAACCAAATTCAAACTTACGTTCGTCGATGATCGCATTTCTAAAACCCTGATAGTCCGTAGGTGTAGTCCCCATTTTACTATTGTCCCCACCAAAACCACGTAGCCGAACTTCTTCGAAATAGGTCACTGCATCCGCATTTGGACCTCTGTTGTATTCATTTAATGCTTCAGCGTACATCAATAGAACATCCGAATAGCGCAGCACCGGCCAGTTGATATCGCGTCTATTGATTGACGTACCGATCTGATCGCTCCAATCTACCCGGAATTTACCAATGGTATTGCTGGAATAAGAATTCATGTCCCGGTTATCATCGGCAGCGATTCCATAATTGCAAATGGTTACATCCCGCCGTTTATCGCCATCCTTGAAATCAAACCAATAAGTTGGTGTTACTCCCATTGCGGGCTGGCTTTTGCCATACATGCAGCTGGCATGAGCAAAAAGACCATTGGTGTAGCCGGCTGACGAGCCATTATTATCAGCTCCAAACTGTCCATATTCCAGCATGGATTCATTGTTGTATTTCCTGGTGATCAGTTCTCTGAACACGGTTTCGTAATTTGGCAAAAGCGCATTTTCACCTTTGTCGATCACCGCTTTACAAGCATCCGCAGCGATTTTGTAGAGTTCCTTGATGCGGGCCGGATCCGGACGCTGGGCAACTTTTACTGAGCCGGCAGCATAGGTATTCAAATCCCAGCGTAGCGAGTATCCGGCTGCGTAGAGTGCTACCCGTGCTAAGATACCGTATGCGGAGTTTTTTGTGAAACGCTCAGTGGTACTGACCATGCCGGAACTTTTCCATGGCAGCAATTCAATTGCTTTCTGCAGGTCTGCCACACAGCCATCATAAATGATATCGCGGCTTACTCTCGAAGAGGTAAAAATTCCGGTTTCGGCAACCGAAGTAGTTGAATATGGTACATCACCAAAGAAACGAACGATGTTTAGGTAATTCATCGCCCTGATGGCATAAACCTCACCCAGCAGCATATCAAGCTTGGCCTTCTCAGCAGCAGGCACGTCTTTCATTCCTTCAATGCCTTTTATAGCTACGTTAGCGTATTCAATTCCCATGTACATAGCTGCGTAAGTGGAAGTTGGTATGTTAGATGGAGTATATACATAATTGGCCACCTGATTTTTGCTATTGGTTTCGCCTTCGGTGGACATGCATTCGTCTGTCCCCATGCCGAGCTGGTAATACAATTCGCGGTTGAAGGTCTGCGAATAACAGCCTACAACTACCATCTCCGCCCGGCCAACAGATTCAAAAATTGTACGGCTGTCGAAATTGTCTACTGATGGTTTGTCCAGGAACTTTTTACAGGACGTTAATAAAAGTGTTGCAACAGTAATATATGCGATATTAATAAACGTTTTTCTATTCATGATCGTAATAATTAAAAGGAGACATTTAAACCCAATACATAGCTCTTTGCACGTGGATATGCGGAGTCATCAATACCCATGGTCAGTACATTACTGTTAGCAGAAACTTCAGGGTCATAACCACTGTAATTACTGAAGGTATGGATGTTGTTTAAGGTGCAATAAAAGCGTGCATTCTTGATCTTGATTTTACTAAGCAGGCTCTTTGGTAAGGCGTAGCCAAGCGTGATGGTACTCAGACGCAAAAATGAACCATCTTCCAGGTAATAATCCAATGCATCTGTGATGGCGATACTGTTATCGGAATGCAAACTCCACAGGGCTTTTGGATCATACTGCTGTGGGTTAAGTCCTGCCAACACATTAAGATTGGTGCTTTCCCTCCCTGTTTGGGGGTCAATTAGCTTGAAGCGGTTATTCATCACACTCAGCATGTTCTGATTGGGAAGATATGGTCCGATAAAACGCTGGGCGTTCATGTTGAAAACTTCTCCACCAACGGCAAAGTTCATGAAAACGGTAAGGTCAAAACCTTTATAAGTGAAAGTATTGGTAATCCCGCCCTGAAAATCCGGTTGTGCATTGCCTATAACCGTTCGATCGGCTGTACTCCACATCGGGTTTCCAAAAGCATCTTGCTCGCCCGCAGTGGTTTCATATTTTACGTCACCGGGTTTGATACCAGTCGGTTGCCCATTGGCAGGGTTCTTGGCTTTTGCGCGAGGCACACCTGGTTTAAGTGAATAGGTACCATTGTCATTTTGCACAAAATCGTCTGTTGTGTAAACGCCGGCATATTTATAGCCATAGAACTGACCCAATGGTTCTCCTACTTTCACTTTATAATCAATCCGACTACCATAATTTCTCAAAAAATAATCGTCATCTCCCCGATTGTATATGGATAGCACTTTAGATTTATTGAAAGCAATATTGAAACTGGTATTCCATTTGAATTGATTTGAACGAAGGTTAACGGTATTCAATATAAATTCCACGCCCCTGTTGCGAATAGCCCCAATATTTTGAAATTGAGAACCATAACCGGTAGATCTGGGAATTTCATTTTCGATCAATAGATCATTGGACTCATTGTTATAAACATCCACAGTCAGACTGATGCGGCTTTTAAAAAGATCCATATCCAAACCCAGGTTACTGGACATCGTTTTTTCCCATTTTACGTTCGGGTTCCCTACCACGCTACCAGGGACCAGCGTTGGGAATTTGCTGTTATTTAGCGCATAGCTTCCCGATTGATAACCGGTTAAATATCTTCCGATTCCTATACCATTGTTCCCGGCAGCACCAAAACCT
>JAPSHM010000094.1 GCA_031179845.1 Pedobacter sp. | reverse complement strand
GTTCCAAAAGACAAAGTACCTGCCGGAGATAAGGCAGTGAAAAAGCCGGAAGACGAGGACTATAACCGCGAAGAAGCGGAGTTTGACGAGCCAGCTAAAAAGCGTGAATTGGAAGAACAACCAGTGCATCCGGTTAAGAAAGCGCCCAAAACATAGCAAAAACCCTGAATGGTTCATTCAGGGTTTTTTGTTTCCGCTAAGTTTTTTTGCAGCTTTTAGAAATTGCATTAACACCCGCTCGTCATTCTCAAGCGCCTTAAGGCTGTTTGGTTGATCTTTGCTCATCTTTTTTAAGTATTGCCCCAACTCATCATTTTCAAATGCCTGTAGCAACAAGGGATAGACATATGAACTTTTACAAACCGTCCTGGTGTTCCCAAGCTTACCTGCAACGCAGTCCAGAACTTCCACAATAATCTTCTTCTTAGATTTCTTCTCATCGACAGTACAGTCGCATATCGCAAGTTGCCGCAAAGCTTCGAGCGTACCGCCCCAGGTACGGAAATCTTTAGCAGTAAAATCATCCCCCGTGATCTCTTTGATATAATTGTTAATTTTTCCAGAATCAATGGGCTGGTGTTCTGTTCCGTTCTTATAAAACTGAAATAAATGCTGGCCAGGGATATCTCTGCATTTCTTTACAAGGTTAGCCAAAGTCCTGTCACTTAAAATAACATCATGTTTAACGCCTTTCTTGCCAATGAAACTGAGCATCATTTTGTCTCCATTGATCTTTACATGTTTATCTTTTAGGGTACTCAACCCGTGACTTCCATACAATTGACGATAAGACTCATTACCAATTCGGATTAAGGTCTTTTGCATTACCTGGACACAAATGGCTAAAACTTTGCGTTCATCCAGCTCTTTTCTCCTTAGATCCTGGGCAATTCTTTTACGGGCCTGTGGTAATGCTTTACCAAATTCCAATAGGCGAAAATATTTGCTGTCGGACCTGCGGGATGTCCATTCCGGGTGATACCTGTATTGTTTCCTCCCAGCTGCATCGAATCCGGTAGCCTGCAAATGTGCTTTAGCTTTAGGTGCAATCCACACGTCCCTCCAGGCGGGAGGCAAAACCAGTGCCGCAATTCTGTCCAAATGCTTCCCATCAGTAACCCTGTTACCATCCTTGTCCACATAATAAAAGTTCCCAGGTTCGCCTCGTCTGTATATGCCTGGTTGACTATCTGTTAAATAAACAAGGCCACTTTCTTTTAGCGCTTCAAGCGTTTCCACCATACAGAATCAATGAAATATTAGATTAAATTTGCGTTATTTTGCTTTAAACCGGAGGCTGGCGCCTAGTGAGTCATCGTGACAGCTCCATTAAACAAAAACATATCCAGATGAAAATAGTTTTTATGGGTACACCCGATTTTGCTGTTGCTTCCTTAGATGCACTTGTAAACGCCGGATTCAATGTTGTAGGCGTAGTTACTGCCGCCGACAAGCCTGCAGGCCGAGGTCAGAAGTTACAGGAAAGTGCTGTAAAGCAATATGCCATCGCCAAAAACTTGAAAGTGCTTCAGCCAATTAAACTAAAAGATCCTGTGTTTATTGAGGAATTGAAAAGTTTGCAAGCTGATCTGCAAGTTGTTGTGGCCTTCAGAATGCTTCCGGAAATGGTATGGAATATGCCTCCTAGAGGAACTATAAACCTGCATGCCTCTTTGCTACCGCAATACCGTGGGGCAGCTCCAATTAATCATGCGATCATTAACGGAGAAAAAGAAAGTGGTGTAACCACATTTTTCCTAAAGCAGGAGATAGATACCGGTGATATCATTTTCTTTGAAAAGGTAGCCATTAATGAAAATGACACGGCTGGAGATCTTCACGACCAACTGATGAATGTCGGCGCGCAATTATTAGTGAAAACTGTGAAAGCTATTGAAACTGGCAACTATACGGAGCAGCCTCAGCAGCAAGGTGATGGTGAATCGGAGCTAAAACATGCCCCGAAAATCTTTAAAGAACATTGTTTGATCAACTGGGATCAGCCCGTCCATGCGACCTTCAACCAAATCCGTGGATTAAGCCCTTACCCTACCGCATTTACCAAATTGAACGATAAAACACTTAAAGTTTTCAACGCGACAGTGGAAGAACAGGATACCAAGCTAGCTCCAGGCACTTTTTTATCGGATGGAAAAACCTATTTAAAATTTGCAGCGAAAGGTGGTTTTATCAAAGTTACTGATGTTCAGTATGAAGGAAAAAAACGCATGCAGGTGGAGGAATTTTTAAGGGGAATGCGCTTATAGCGTCTAGACTGAATTTAGTTTGGCACTCAACAATTTCGTCATTTCATTAAAATAACGTTTACGGCCATAACCCATCACCCAACGGATACCACTGATGGCATTGGTGATAAATACTTCCTCTGCCACTTTTAGTATCTCTGGATTTATCTGGGCCTCAACTACCTCAATTTCATGGGCTCTGCACATGCTCATTACAACATTGCGCATTACGCCCGCTACACATCCTTCGGTTAGAGCCGGAGTGTAGATCTTTTCATCGTAAACAATAAAAATATTTGAACTGATGCTCTCACATAAAAACCCATGCTGGTTTAAAATGAAAGCATCATCCAGCCGATGCTGCTTTTTATGAAGCGCAGCCATCACATACAGCAAGGAATTGCTGGTTTTAAAGTTGGACAGCGTATTAACAGGTTTGGTCAGTTCATCAAATACATCAATGATCAGCCCTTTCTTATTGAGGCTATAATTCTCTTCCTCAAGAACGGAGGCTTCCAGAACATACTCGGCTTTGTTGCTGATCGGTGTGTACAATCCATCACCTGCGCGGTAGACTGACAGTCTGAAACGCACATTATCTTTAAATTTGTTCTTTTTGTAAAGCTCTCCGGTCTTCTGTTTTAAAAAATATTCATCAAGCAAAGCACTCCCTTCCATTTTAAGGGCCAACATCCCTGCCCTTAGCCTGTCAGCATGCAGATCGGCAAATTGAAGTTTGCCCTTATTCATGCGCATGGTTTCAAATAGCCCATCACCAAACTTAAACCCACGATTGCCGGCTTTAAGTATGGGATGGTTGATCGCTACAAACTCATCATTATGTATGATATATTCTTGCTGCATGTCTGTGCCAAATCTTAGCTAGGTTGTACAATATAATTTCTCCACTTGTTCAAAGCCGAATCAAAATCCAAAGGCAAAGGTGCCTCAAATTCCATATATTTTTTAGTCCTTGGATGAATAAATCCTAAGGTTTGTGCATGAAGTGCCTGACGGGGCAAAATGCCAAAGCAATTTTGTACGAACTGCTTATATTTTGTAAAGGTAGTACCTTTCAAAATCTTATCACCGCCATAGTTGGCATCGTTGAATAAAGGGTGGCCAATGTGCTGCATATGTGCTCTGATTTGATGTGTGCGCCCAGTCTCAAGTTGACAACTGATCAGGGTCACATATCCTAAACGTTCCAATACACTATAATGTGTTACTGACCACTTACCTTTTTCTTCTTCATCATATACGTCCATCACTATTCTGTTCTTCGCACTTCGTCCGATATAACCTGTAATGGTGCCATTTTGCTCGATGTCGCCCCATGCAAGTGCCACATATTTACGGGTAATTGAGTGGTCAAAAAACTGTTTCGCCAACTTCGTCATGGTGATTTCATTCTTGCTGATCAATAAAAGTCCGGACGTGTCTTTATCAATTCGATGCACTAAGCCAGGCCGCCCCTCATTACCTGGCAGCTGAGGCAGTTGCTCAAAATGAAAAGCCAAAGCATTCACCAGGGTTCCTGTATAATTGTTAAAGCCCGGATGGACCACCATGCCGGCTACTTTATTAACGACCAGCAAATCTTCATCTTCATACACAATATCCAGGGGAATATCCTCAGGATAAACCTCCGTATCACGTGGAGGGTGAGGAAACACAATGGATATTTCATCACTGGGTTTTATCTTGTAACTAGACTTAACCGTTTTCTGGTTCACCAGCACGTTTCCCGCATCAATAGCGTTTTGTATACGGCTTCTTGAGGCATTTTCCATGCGTTGCATTAAAAACTTGTCTATGCGCAGCAAAGACTGTCCTTTATCGACAACAATGTTAAAATGTTCATATAAATCCTGATCTTCTGTGTCCGTCCCGTTGAAACTGTTTTCCATTTAATATTCGATTGTTATGTATTGTTCTGGTGCAGCTTTTTGTCTCGCTGTTTCAGCATACAAAACTAATCTTTAACAATTGTATATCGATAAAGAAAGTGGTCTGCTTTTTGACAAGTTCAGTTCATACTCAATGATCGATTATGAAACACTTACAAAGCTACCAGCTAAACCCAGTGTACAAAACACATAACCACTTGATCAACAAGCAAGAACAAAACACTATGCCTATGAAAAATTTTACTCAAAACGTTAAAATCATCTTAAACTTTTTCCCTTACCTCCTTAAAAAGATTTATTTCAAACATTGAAGTAGCAGGTAGACAACTATCTTTGTTTCATGTTTATAGACTTAGATAGTCCGTTACAACACTTAAAGGGCTTCGGAACGCAGCAGCTATTCGTCAAAAGGGATGACTTAATTGATCCCTATATATCGGGAAATAAATGGCGTAAACTAAAATACATTGTAGATACAGCCAAAAATCAACGAAAAAACCACCTGGTAACGTTTGGTGGAGCTTATTCCAATCATCTCCTTGCCACCGCAGCAGCTTGTTCAAGGCTTGGCTTAAAAAGTACTGCTTTTGTACGCGGGGAGGCGAGCGAATGCATTAACAATGAAATCTTGATGCTATGCAAATTGTTTGGCATGGAACTCATCTTCACGGACAGGGTAAGCTATAAAGAGAAAAACACGCTATTTCAGATGCATTTTGGCAGTGACCAAAATGCGCTTTTTGTTGCAGAGGGTGGAGCGGGCCCTGAAGCCGTTCGGGGATGCGCGGAAATCATTGCCGAGCTGCCGGCTGACACTGATCATATATTCTGCGCAGCGGGGACGGGAACTACCGCAGCGGGGCTGTTAACCGGAATCTATCAACAGGGCTTAAAAACAAAACTTCATGTAGTTCCTGTATTGAAGGGTGGAGCTTTTATCGCTGATGAAATTCTTAAATATACTGGCAACAACGCTCAGCTGGTACTGCACACCGAATATCATTTTGGCGGATATGCCAAAACCACTTCAACATTGATTGAGTACATCAAAAGATTTACCACAACTGAAGGTATATTAGTTGATCCGGTATATACAGGAAAAATGTTTTATGCCTTGAACGACCTATACGAAAGGCAATACTTTAAGCCAACGGACAAGATCGTGGCTTTACATACCGGTGGATTGTTAGGTCTTATGGGGATGAAAGACAAATTCCACTAATTGGCATCTTGCCGCCCAGCTGTGTAATAATTTCACCAAAAGAGGTAAAGCAACCTCATCACATCATCTTCCGCAACCGTAAAGACGGGAATTCGAGGCGCTCAATACCGAATTTGCAAACTGGCATCATTTTTAAGCATATATCAATCAACAAGCCAAACTGAAATCGATCATGTCCGCCAATTTTAAATGCTTATACTTTCTAGATACTGACCAGCTTTGCATAGTTGAAATATCTCTTTCCAATATGCCAATTGATGCTGAAGTAAAGGACCGTTTCAAATGGCTGTTGATCAATAAGCAGAATCTGACCATTAAAGAAATGGAGTTTAAATCTTCGGATTCAGCCTATGAGATCGAGGAAAGGTTTTTTGATCTAGGGTATCTCAAGTTTGACTATGAGAAAGGGGTTTATATCTCAAAAGAGCCTCCCTTACAGTATCCACTTGAGAATACCAACTGCGAAACTATTCCTGACACGATCATTGGCGCGATAACAAATTTTTTGAATTAAGACTATATAGGGGAGCTTAATTTTCAATGACCATTGGGTGATTGGAACATCGAATCGAAGGAATTACTTCATTAATCTCAATGCTACAATCCGGGCAGTCTCCGAGTTTTCTTCAGCAATAAACTTTACGATAAGTGTTGATGACGATTTCACAATCCGTTTTGGAATATCGAATTCTGCGGTGAGAAAATTCTGGTTTTCGCTTTGGTCCAGATTGAGGCTGGCAATTGTCTCGTTATTTACAGTGATCTTAAAACGCCGGTTCTCAGCTGATGGCAAATAAGTAACTTGTAACTTACTTGCCTGGTGATTATAGTTGTTCATCTGATAACTAAACCAACCTTTTGCGGCACGCCAATGCCGCTCATTATTTAATCCTGAGGTAGAGTTTTCACGCGCTAAAAAATGGTCTGATTCTGGTTGCTGCTCCCCGGAATTGACCAGGTCCAACGTGTTAGCTTCAAGCTGCTGTGTAACCGCCTCTTCCTTTGCTAATTCGTTCTGTAATATCTGCAATTTTATCGGTGAAACTTTTTGCCAGTAGACCACATACCTGGAACTATGCAGCCTGAAGAACGGCATCAGTTCGAGCGACTGATACTTCGCCGGATAAATTAAGTTTTTAGCACTGAAATGAAGCGATTTACCAGGCAAGGGTTCAATTTGGGGAGTAATATCTGTATGACTACTCACAAAGAAAGGCAGGTCCTGCAATGGATATTTTTTGCCTTTGGCAATGTGTCCTCCCCTGCTATCATCTGCTAATTGACCATCCATATTTAGGGTATCTGTTTTGGCCGCCAGCACAATCGGTCCATGTAATACAGCTACATAATCAGTTCCATCTGGCAACTGCTCCGTAGTTGTACGCATTGGAAGGGTAACAGTTATTTTGTCTCCTTTTTTCCACTTACGGCTCAGTTTGACGTAGGAAGCAGGACCAGCTTCCATTTTTTGCTTTTTACCGTTAATGGAAATCATTAATGCCCCAGAGGCTACCCAACCTGGATAACGAATATGAACATCAAAGTCAGGATCTACAACGGAATCGACAGTGAGGATTGTGGTCTCTTTATCTGGAAAACTTGTTTTTTGGCTAAACACCAGTCCTTTCTGCGCCCATTTTAAGGTAGAAGGAATAAACAAATTTACAAATAGACTCTTTTCATTATGCGCGTAAATTAACTCACCGTACTTTGAATGGTTCTCAATGCCCGAGCCTACACAACACCAAAAGCTTGTCTCCGGTTGCGAGTATACCCGGTAATGACCCGGTCGCATCGGTGTGAAATAGACTAAGCCTCCGTTTTCAGGATGTTGCGTGGAAAGGATGTGGTTATATAAGGTCCTTTCGTAGTAATCTATGTATCGCGCCGAACCTCCGTTTTCAAAAAGCATCTTTGTTAACTTGAGCATATTGTAACTGTTACACGTTTCAGGCCCTTCTTCACTATTCATCATGGAAGAGAAGTCATTCGAAGAATGAAAATGTTCCTTTACGCTGTTCCCGCCAATTACAGAAGTACGATGGCCAACAACAGTTTCCCAAAAGTAGTCCGCTGCTTTATGGTAACTGCTATCGTTATTGATCGAGGCTATCCGTTCAAAACCAATAACTTTCGGAATTTGAGTGTTTGCATGAAGACCATTTAACTGATCCTCCCCTCGTGCAAGCGGCATCAAAATCTCCTTGTGGGAAAATTTACGGGCCAGATCCAGGTATTTTGGATCGCCTGAGATGACTGACACATCTGCGAACACTTCATTCAAGCCTCCGTGCTCGGAGGTCAGCAAAATTTGAATCTGGTTTTCGTTCAGTTGACTTACTGTTGTCAGCATCCAATTGGCAAACTTAACGAGTATTTCTTTTGAAAGTTTACGATGTGCAAAGAGATAGGCATCCCGTAAACCAGCATAGGTTTTATGGATATTATACAAAGGCACCCATCCTTTGTCAATCGAAAAGTGCCCAACCTCTGCTTTGCCCGAAGCTACAGAAGCCCATAATTTATTGCTTCCGGGAACGCCTCCTATATAACCATTCCCGTTTTGATCCTGACACCTTTTCAATTCCGCCAGCATGTAGTTCAATCTATCCAACACATCTTCGTCTCCGGTGGATGCGTAGAGTAGCGCTAAGGCCGATAAATAATGGCCACCGATATGTCCGTCAAGTCCGGTGTTCTCCCAATTGGGATAACTTTCCGCTTTAGGTTTTAGGCCAGCTTCCCGTAAAAATGGAGCCAACAAGCGATCCGGATCTAGAGCCATAACATAACGGATGTTGGTTTGTTCCGCTTCCTTGAAAATTCCGGGTAGTAACTTTACATCAGACAAACTAAATAGAGAAAATTTGGTTTTCTGTTGAGCCTGACTTGCTAAACACACTACTGTACAAAATAAAAACGCTACGCTTTTCCAGTGAATCATTTTAAAATCAATATTAGTTTATATCTGGTTGTCTCAAAATAATCTTAGCATATGGTTATTAACTGCACCATTTTAAGACCATAGAAGTATAAATGTACAAATAAATACTACTGGAAACGTTCTCATATGAAGCGAATTACAGTTTCCAAGAAATTTTAAAAACCTTCATGTTAACTATCAGTCGTGTTATTAACATAATGATAATATTAAATTAACTATTTAACAACGTAAATTCGCTATAATATTAGCAAACATGAAACAGAATAAATTAAAAAAGCTGACTGAAACTGCCAGAAAAAAGATTAGTAAAACTATTGAACTGAATTTGATCGCTGAATTGACAACGGTAAGTGCCACATTTGGTACAGTTTCTAAGAAATTAGAAAAAAGCATTAAAAAAGGGTCGAAACAACTTGCAAAAAGATTATCAAATCAAATTGTGATCGATAAATCAACTTTAATTGCGGAACACCAAGAAGCTAAAGTAGCTAAAAGCGATTCGGCGGCGAGCGCGGAGTAATCGTTACTTGGAAATAGGTTATATAACAAGGGTTGCAAGGTTTACCAGTAAATGGTAACCTTGCAACCCTTGAATATCAAATTGATTGAAGTACAGCTAGTACGATGCCATCGATTCAATTAACATTAATCCGC
This sequence comes from Pedobacter sp., assembly GCA_031179845.1. Taxonomy (GTDB): domain Bacteria; phylum Bacteroidota; class Bacteroidia; order Sphingobacteriales; family Sphingobacteriaceae; genus Pedobacter. Next base: position 3,638 of record JAPSHM010000094.1, on the reverse strand, counting down.
TCAATTGCGTGGTGAGGTCGGTAGATCCGGTAGGTTTTGTCTTCCAATCCGGGCCGATCATAAATGACGGCTTTGCAATTCCTGAAGTGTACAAAGTTTCAGCATTGAACTTGATGAAGTTCTTCAAATTTTTACGCTCATTTTCTGAAAGCTCAGCTTCCTTTGAAAGCAGGGTAAAATAGCGGATAAGTATGCCTTTAAAAAGGCCTCCATCACCTTGCCCTTCACTTTTAAGCAATCCAGAAGGAGCGATTCCTGCATTGTTGATACTTGTATTGGCAGTTTTCATCGCATCGGCGAGATAACCTTTATCCTTCGTAACCTGGTAAAGTTCAAATCCGGCACCGACAAAAACTCCCTGATTATAGGTGAAGATCCAGTCTTTGTCAATCGCGCCGTTACCGGTTCTGTTGATACCATCCCAAACCAACCCGTTATTTGGGTCCACAAGTGTCGTTTTTAACCAGGCATACAAAGTTTTGGCCAATTGCAGGTCTTCTGCCTTATTCTGCAGCTTGTATAATCTACAGGCAAGGATAATTGCAGGCGCATTTGCAGGGGTGTTCTTATATTCCAGCTGGTCTTTTTTCCAGGCGATACCCCCACCCTGACTCGAATTTAGTCCTGTTTTAATGTCAGTCCACAACAAAGTAGCTACATCCAGAAAAGCTTGATCTTTAGTCACATCATAAGCCCTTAGACTGGATAATGCCAGCCATTCCATATCGTCGTAAAAATTGTTTGGGTACGCACCACCATTCTTTTCCTTGATCCCTGTTAGAAGGGATTTCATTCTTTGAGAATAACTGACATTTTTGGTTCTCAAAAACCCATCTGTGAGCACATCAAGAACATGGGCATTGGGCCAGTAATGGAAGGTTACGTTTCCGCTATTGTTTTGTTTAAACGTTTTACCATCTCCGGCAAGGAAAGCTAAATAAGTTGCTTCCTGAAGGGTATCTGCCGTAGCTTTCCAATTATAAATGATGGCTGGCCTCTCATCTTTCCCATAAAGCGGATAAGGGTCATCTTTAAGGCAGGAGGAAAAGAGGGTCACGAAGACCAATAAGGCAACCGTTAAGAGAAACGGTTTGTTCGGTGTCTTTTTCATATCTATATCTTTACACTATTTAACAGTGATGGAGTGGGTATAAGCTGTCGCCGCAGCACTGAAATCTACAAGTACATCGACATTTTTATTGTCGGCGTTGCCGTTGAATTTATAGCAAAAGTCCCACTGCGAAGTAGGTACGGGCTTCAAGTGCCAGTAAGCTAATGATGAGTTGTCGTCGGGGCGGTTATTGTCTCTATTTCCACTGCCAAAATCTTCAGTAGCCAGCGTACCAGCAACGTCCTTAACATTCAATCTGAACTTATAGCGTTCATCCCTTCCCCAGGTCTCTTGTTTGAATACAATAGGAGTTCCTTTTACTTCCCACTGTCCATTCCCTTTATATGGCAACTCAACTAAAATTTTGTTATCAGGAGCGAACCATAGTCCAACAGACACAATTTGGGTAGCAACTACCGTGGCTGAGTTGAAGTCGACCACCAACCGATACTGCTTAGTTTCTCCTGTAACTGTTGTCGTGCCACCTTCAATGAGTTTATTGGAACCACTCAAAGAATACATTATTGGGCTGCCACTGTTTCTTTCAGCGAAGCTATATGTACCGGCTTTCAGAGACGTGTAGATTTCAAATGAACCGGCAGCAATTTGTTTAAAGTGTTTTGCCTGGCTTAGATCTGCACCACCTTCAGTGGCTGCACCGGTCAGGTATAAGTCTGCAGGTATGCTGCTGAAACCTTCTGGCCTTTCTATTTCAAGTGTATTGACCTGGCCAGATTTTTTAACATTGATTCCTTTGGATGACCATACCGTCCATTTGATCTTACCTGCTGCTGATGGCGGTATGCCTGCCATTTCAGCAATTCTGTTCAGATCTTTAAACGCAAATGTTAGTTTATTGTAAAGTCCGTTCCCATCGGAAGAGACACTGTAAAGCGGTTTAGAAAAGTCACCACTCTCTTTGTCGAATACAACTTCATATAAAACTACCCCACTGTCTTCCGCTTTAGCCTGGGACCATTCAAAAACTGCAGTTCCTGACAGCGGCTGAAGCACTAGAAACTTATTGTTTTCCGGCGCGAACAATGTACTTACTTCTGTCACTTGCGTATGATCGAGATTTTTGTCTTTCTTGCATCCAATAATCAGCAGGAAGAGCGCAATTACCGCCAATTGGCAGCCTATAATATTTTTCATGTTGTCTAATATTTATGTGATTATCAATATATCGTTATTACCAGCCTGGATTTTGCCCCAGATTTGGATTCAACTGGCGCTCGTCACGCGGTATAGGCCATAAGTAATGTTTGGACTTATCAAAAGTCCGTTGATTAGCACGAATGTATCCGTTATCAATGTCTGGAGTGCCGAATCGAGCGCCATGTGCCCAACCGTTTAACACCTCTTCAGAGATCTTCCAGCGTCTGATATCGAAGATGCGCAGCCCTTCCATGGCCAACTCGGTTCTTCTTTCATTACGTACAATTTGAATTTGTTCTGCATTTCCAGCAGTGGCGTTAAAGTTCAAAGCCGCCGGATCTGTAAATCCTGCCCTGCTACGCAGTCTTCTAATGGTCTGATTCCATATTGTCTCGTTCATCTGCCCCAGTTCAGCTTTAGCTTCAGCATACATCAACAATATATCTGCATACCTTATGAGCATCAGATTAAGCCCGGATATGAAGTTATTTCCATGTTTAGGGTCATAATATTTACGTAAATAATACCCGGTTGGTGATGCGGAAGAGCCGGGCGAGTACTCATCTGCTTTACCTAGATCTGGATCAGTACCAGGTTTGGTATAGATCGTTTTGATCGTACCGTCGTCTTTTTTCCAAGGGTAAAGGTGGTAAACTATGGTATGGGTAAGTCGCGGGTCCCTGTTTTTGTAAGGGTCATTTTCATCATAGTTAGCTCCTGATTCGCGGATCTTTTTTCCGTTGATCATCAGATAGCTGTCGACCAACTCTTGTGTAGGCGCAATATTGTTTAACCGTCCACCAACAGATAATGGCAATAAATCATTGAAGTTACCCCATGTCCGCGATACGGGTTCATACTGTACGTCAAGGATCACTTCAGAATTGAATTCATTTTCCTGAAGAAAGAGTCCTTCGTAAGAAGGGAACAGATCATAGGTACCATTTGTATTCCCCATTACTGCTTCGCAAGCTTTGATGACCTCCGACCATGATCCTTCATACAACATTATTCTGGCTTTTAATGCCAAAACTGCCCCTTTGGTAATTCGTCCACGATCGGCCGCCGGATATCCGGTATTGATCGGCAACAGGTTCTCGCACTCATTAAGCTCTGCTAAAATGAAATTAAGCACCTCAGTTCTGGGCGTCTTACTGATGTTTAGCGCTTCTTCAATGCCGATGTCTTTTGACAGCAACGGCACATCTCCAAACCAAGTCATCAACTGGAAATATTGAAAAGCACGCAAAAATTTTGCTTCTGCCTTCATACGGTTTTTAAGCCCATCTGGTAAAGTGGTTACCCTATCTATATTCTGAAGAATAAGATTACTGGTTTTAATGCCCTTATAATGATCAGACCACTCAGT
>JAPSHM010000093.1 GCA_031179845.1 Pedobacter sp. | reverse complement strand
AATCTTTCAGCAGAGAAAATTGAGCTCAGCTGGACCGGCGATGCAGAGCAGTATAATTTGTACCTGGGGAAATCAGGAGATTCACTATCAGTAGTTCAAGAAGGCATTCGTACAGAAAGCTATTCAATTGAAAACCTCTCCTATCTTACCCGGTATTTTTGGAGGGTCGATGCTGTTAATGACGGAGAAACTGCAACCGGCGATACCTGGTCCTTCCACACTCAAGCCATACCGACCCCAGTCATCGATTCAGGGCAAGTTTTTGCGGTGAGAGAATTATCGCCCGCAGGCACAGAAATTGGTACACTTACCGCACATGACCCTTTGGGAAATACACTTAGAAACTGGCGGATCATCAATAACCCGGACCCCGATAAAAATGGCATACCTGCTTTCAGGATAGACTCTGCTATCGGGAAGTTGAGTATCAATGATCCAAACGACTTCAATTATTTTAAAACTGCGGCGATGGAACTTACGGCAATGGTAGACAACCGGTTGCTGACCAGTATAGCCGAAGAAGTGCGGATCAATGTGTTGTTTGTAAACCAGTCCCCTACATTGGACGACATCCCGACTCAGGTACTTTGCCAGCGTGCCGGAGTTAGGGTAATGAAATTAAGTGGAATCAGTGCTGGACGCGAAACCAGCCAAACTATTAATATTTCTTTGGGTGATCCCGCGGGCCAATTTGATCTGCTTAACGCAGATTTAAAAAACAAAGGTACTGCACAGATCCGTTACCGCTTGAAATCGGAAGTAGCTGGAGCAGCTAGTTTTACGGTTATTATAACGGACGATGGCGGAACTGAAAATGGCGGAAACAACAGTCTCCATAAAACAGTAAACCTGCAAGTCAATGCCTCACCAGAACTCATGATTACTGCCAACAGGCCATTAGAAATTCAATTGGGGCAGTCGATCACTTTAACAGCCACCGGTGGTAGCAACTATAAATGGGAACGGGAAAAGGGATCTTTTGGAAGCGCTACAGGATCATCAATAACAGTACGACCAATACATACCACTACCTATCGCGTCAGTAGCAATCTGGAATCTGGCTGTGTCTCAGAAAAAGAAGTCACGGTAATTGTCAACTGCATCCTTAAAGCCAAAAATATTCTAACACCGAATGGCGATGGTAACAATGACCTTTTCACGATTGATAATCTCGAACAATTTCCTGACAATGAGCTGAAGGTGGTCGACCGCTTCGGAAAACTACTTTATCGAAAAAAAGGTTATACTAATGATTGGAACGGTTTTTACAATGGAGCACCTCTTCCAGAGGGCACCTATTATTTTACCCTCAAATACAGTCAATCAGAAAAACCACTAACTGGATTTCTCACATTGATCAGGAGTAGATAGGATTTAATTAATCCTATCTAAATTACAAAAGTGAAAATAACTTCATTTCATTTGAGTAAGTTTACTCTTAAAACAACGAGTTGCTAAATTTTTACACTTACCAATCACCCCGACGACACGAACAAGCCTTCAAAGAAGCCTACAGTTTGATCAATGTAAAACAGGTATGTTTGCTTAGTGGCATCCATCTTTTTGCTTCGGTATGCATCAGAATTCTGTCTCTTTTCAATTACAGGAACTTTTCTCTAATGTCCAATTATTCAGCCTACAACTTCAACAACTGGCTGGGCATAACGGGGTCATTAGGGTTTTTGCTCTTCAGCAATTACCTGCTTAGAAGAAAAAATCCAACCCTTGCTACCCGGAACCTGCTAACTTTAGCTTTTTGTTGTTTTTTACTGACCACAACTTTTCTAGTGAGCTATATTTTCTCCCTGTATAACCCTAAGAACACGTTAGCCGTGTTTTTAATTGGTGTTATAGCCGTATCGCTTTTCTTTGCACTGGAAATCAAACAGCTTATTGTGGTCGCCTCATACGTACTGTTTCTATTTATAATTGCTGTCATTCTGCCAAGCATGAGTCCAACCGATAGGATGGCCAACCTAATGGCTGCCTTTATCATGATCATTGCGCTTTATTCATTTTCGAGGTATAGTTACTATTTCAAATCAGAACATTTTAACAAACTCCGTCAGCTCGAAGAAAGAAACCTTGAAATTCAATTACTCAATCATCAAAAAAATGAGATCCTGGGCTTTGTTGCACATGACCTCAGGAAACCACTAAATAATATCGAAGCCTTGTCAAGGATCGTCCTGGAGGAAAACAATCAGGATACTGAAAAAGACAACACAGAATTACATCTTATATTAACCTCCACCCGACAGGCGAAAAATATCATCGATGACCTGCTGGAAATTGCACAACACAACAAAACTTCTTTCCAATTACAGCCTACTGATATGATTGAATTTGTAATGAGCGTATGCAGCAACTGGCAGAGGAATCTGCAAAATGAACACAGAATCGTTTTTACAAGTGATATCGCGGAGCTATATGCTCAAATCAACGTTTCTAAACTAACCCGTGCACTCGATAACCTGATTGGAAACGGTCTGAAATTTTCAAAATCAGATACGCCTGTTCTTATTGAAGTTTCCAGTTCCACAGGCGGCTGTATGATTAGGATCGAAGATTCGGGGATTGGGATACCACGTGAACTACAAGAACTTCTGTTCGATCAGTTTTCAAAGGCAGGCAGGCCTGGGCTCCGGGGAGAAAAATCTATAGGATTGGGGCTTCACATCTCAAAACAGATCATAGAACAACATGGCGGATCCATAACAGTTAACAGCCGCGAAAACGAAGGCACCACCTTTGAGATCATTTTGCCGCTTGATGCCGCCTAGTTCAAGTTATATTTTTCGTTGTTTATTCTGACCACATTTGAAGTGAAAACAATTCCTACGATCAAAGCACCAATTAAAATTGCCAATGCAACCTGAAAGGTGGAATATAGCTTATTGCCCGATACCATAAACGCAGAGTCTTTGATCAGCTCTTCACCAATTTGTCTTTGTATCCTCATCAACTCCGATAACTTAGCTAAGGTCTTCGCTGAGGTAGCCATTCCCTCGTTGATATAAAGTTCCCTTGCTTCCGGTATACCCTGCCTCGCTGCGATGGTCAGTATCTTGTCTTCAACTTCAATGGAAGCAGCTAAGCTTTTCTTAAGCTCGTTCAATTGCATTTTTTCCTGCTTCACCAGGAAAGTACTGCCGTACTGATTGATCAGGGAATCTATGGAGGAATTTAGCTTATTGAGCTCCCACTTCAATGCCTGAGCATTAAAAGATTGACCCCGACCATAAAGGACCGCTTCCAGCTTGGATTGTTTTCGGTATGCAAGCTCTGCAACGGAAAACAGATCTGTAGCTGGAATCAGCCGGTCATTGAACATTGACACAAACGACTCATTCATGTCTTTCACACTTTTATCTTCCAAAAAACGGATGAGTAACGTGCAGGCCATAATACAGAACAGCAGCCCCGCAATTTTCACCTTTTGTTTAACAGAGTATGCAAATCTCATAATTATGGTCTTTAGGTTTAATACTGATCCTCCGCCGGAGCTAAAAAAAGATTAGCAGCAAAATTTACTAAAAATAATTCTCTTTTCGCTCTTGTGACGCCAGTATATAACCATCTTAAAAAATCCATATCCACCATTTCTTCAGTTAGATAACCCTGATCCACAAAAACAGCATCCCATTGCCCACCCTGGGCCTTATGACAGGTTACGGCATAAGCAAACTTGATCTGCAAGGCATTGTAATACGGATCTTCTTTAATGGCATTGAATCGGTCCCGTTTATTTTTGATGTGCTCATAATCCAGATTCAACTGTTCAAAAAGTTGGTTTCCCTGCTCATAAGACAGATTCGGAGCTTCAACCGTCAGCGTATCCAGCATGACCTTACAGGTTACTGAACCAACTTCCGGAAAATCCATAAACTCCAGTTGTACCTCGGCGAAACGAAAGCCAAAACGCTCCTCAGTGCGCCGGACCCGCAGCACTTTAGCCATGTCGCCATTGGCAATAAAGGCGGTTGATTCATTTTCCGGCAGCCAGAAATAATTGTTTTTCACCACCATCACCTGGTCTCCTCCCGTAAGCTCCTCTTCCCGGTAAAGCAACCGGGCCCTGATCTGCTGGTTATAGACATTGGCCGATTTGTTAGACCTGCAAACGACCAGCGAATTTTCTATACCAAATTTGCTGTAAGCATATTCTAATCCCTCCACAAGCTTTAGGCCGGTCATCCTGAATATATCTTTATAGCCCTTTGTCATGAATTTTGGCAATACGACAGCTGCTCCTTCCTCGCCTTCCAGCGAATTAATCAGCCTGCGCAGCATTGTGGCATTGGCTAGTATCCCAGACTCCTTTTCCTGGCGAACCACCTCTTTGAGCTCAACCGACCTTACTTGCAACCCAAACTTTGAAGCGATATAACCCGGATTTAAAGCCGGACTATCCGTGCTTCCGACCGGTGGTAGTTGAGCAGTATCGCCTACAAATACCGCGGCACAGTTCTTACCATTGTAAATAAATTCCATCAGGTCCTTCAAGAAAGAAGAACCCGTATGCGTTACCCATTCATCAGCGATCATTGACGCCTCATCAATAATAAACAAAGTATGCTCTGAAAGATTTGGTGCCAATTGGAAGGATAGCTCAGTGGAGACCGCAGATCGCTTCCTATAGATTTTTTTATGTATGGTCAGCGCCTTTTTCCCTGTATAGTTGCTCATCACCTTTGCGGCCCGACCAGTAGGCGCGAGCAAAACCGCTCTGTATTTAAATGCACTCAAAGCTTTTACTAAAGCGCCGACCGATGTTGTTTTCCCTGTCCCGGCATACCCTCTAAGTATAAAGCACTGATTATCCAGCTGCTGAGACAAGAAAGAAGCCATTTCCCGGCAAAAATCAAGCTGCTCTGCAGTCGGACTGAATCCATAAGAAGCTTCTATTATTGCTGCTTTATCCATTTAACAAATATGCAATGGTGATTCTATAGAAAAAAGGATTAATTTTGCTAATATGGATATTAAAAACAGCATACTACTGGTTGATCCGGAATTTGATCTGAACACGGCTGCAGATTGCGACCTGTTGATAAAGATAACATCCGACAGCTTTTCATATGCCATCATTGATAAAAGTAGCAGGCAGCTTAAAGCGGTGTATGACGAGCAGGAATGTGCAGATGTACCAACAACGCTTGCCCATAGATTGAAAAATGATATCTACTTAACGCTGCCCTTCAAAGCAATCAAAGCAGCTGTTTATACGGTAAACACCATAAACATCCCAAACGAATTTTTTGACCCGGCAGAAGTTGATCAGTATGCAAAATTCTTCACAGTGGAGCAGTCTGACAACCTGTATACCAGTCCTTTTCAAACTTTCGGCTTTACATCAATCTTCACCCTCGGCAACTTCATTGAGCAGACTTTAGCAGCATCATTGGACAATTATCAGTTATACGCCCCACAGGCAGGCGTATTGGCATTGGCATCGCAGCCTGAAAAGATTGTGCTGCTCCTGGATTTCAGTGCAGCTTCTTTTGATGCATTGTATGCCAAAAATGGTAAACTGATCTTCCAAAACCATTACCAGGTAGACAATGCGGAGGAATTTAACTATTACCTTTTGCTGATCAATAAGCAGCTTAAGATTGACACTGCTTTAACCGAAGTACAGTTGAGTGGCATCATTCATACGGGGGACGACCGCTACCAATGCATCGAAAAATATTTTGGCAACATTACCTTCAATTTACCCCCTGCCAAAGAAATCAACCATAAAATTCTAGACGATATGCCTGCGCATTATTACAGCAGTCTCTTAGCCATTGATCTATGCGAATAATAGGAGGACGATTAAAAGGTATTCGCTTCAATGCCCCAGAGAATTTACCAGTAAGACCTACCACAGATATGGCCAAAGAGGCCCTTTTCAACATCTTGTACAACGCGTATGATTTTGAAGAATGTGAGGTACTGGATCTGTTTTGCGGAACGGGTAACATTAGCTTTGAGTTTGCCTCCAGAGGAGCTAAACAGGTGAGGGCGATTGATAAGCACTCCGGATGTATATTTTGGGTCAAATCTGTCATTGACAAACACGACCTCACAGAGATCGAAGTGGAGAAAGCGGATGTGTTTAAGTTTTTGGAAAGCCATGAGCACGCTTACCAGATCATCTTTGCAGATCCACCGTACGACCTGCCAACGATTCCTCAAATACCAGAGTTAATTTTAAAAAATAATTTGCTTACTGATAACGGTATCTTAATAGTAGAACATCCATCTTTGTTGAAAATGAAAGACCAGCCCGGTTACAAGGAAACCAGGCGTTATGGAAATTCTTCCTTCAGTTTTTTTGAAAAAATTTAATACATATGAAGATTGCACTCTTTCCTGGCTCCTTTGATCCGATTACCATTGCACATGTAGATATCCTTAAACGCGCCCTTCCTTTGTTCGATAAGATTGTAGTGGGCATTGGTTTAAACAGTTCAAAGCAAAATTTCTTGTCCGCCGAAAAACGCGAAGAAATTGTAAATATTGTATTTGAGCACACACCTGGGGTAGAGGTGCAACTCTACGAAGGCCTTACTGTCGATTTTTGCAGAAAGATCAATGCAAACTATATGGTTCGGGGAATCAGATCTGTAGGAGATTTTGAATATGAAAGATCCATAGCGCAGATCAACCAGACCATGATGCCCGAAATGGAGACCATATTTATTTTAAGTAGACCGGAATATTCTGCAATCAGCTCTACTATTGTGCGTGATATTCTGCGAAACAATGGAGATGTGAGCAAATTTTTGCCACAGCAAGCGATGTCCCATTTATAAAACAGGTTCTGTAAGCAGACCTCCTGATTTCAATACATCCATAATTGATGGAAATGTATTTGCAATTACAGGAGCCAGCTCGGTCTTATTTAACCAACAGGCCCTAGTGATACCTTCCTCCTTTTGAGGTACAAGTGTTGGTTCGCCCTTCACCGTCATCCTGTACCAATTCGTTTTCTTAAGAATGATATTAGCACCTAAAGTATATACATGATAGGTCTTGCATATCTTCTCGTTGTTGCTGCTGATCTTTACACCACATTCTTCCTCCACCTCACGCAATGCGGCTTCCTTCATTTTCTCTCCCTTTTCCACTTTCCCTTTTGGAAGGTCCCACTTTTTATTCCTGAAGATAAACAGGTAGTTGTCTTTAGCACTGGCAACCAATCCGCCCGCAGCTTTGATGATCACACAGCTGCATTTGATGCTTTTAAACACTGCTTTCGGATCCTGGTCAAGCAACAGGTAATTTTTACCAGATTCTTTTTCGATCTGCTTATAAAACTCAGGAAAGCTAAAACGCTCAGCATTCAATTTAACGATATCAGTATCGTTATCCGGAGCTGTGTCTGCTATAAATAAAGTATTGTCGTTAATGTAGATCCGGTAAGTTTTCATAAAAAAATGCTGATAAGCGCCAAAAGTACAGAAATACCATAATAATCAACTGGGATTCCTGTATTTATTTACTTTGAGTCAGCACTGCAGGTATTGCTGCATCAATTCAATCCCTTTCATTTCTCGTAATCTGATGAGTGCTTTGCGCTTTACCCTGCGGATGGTTTCAGAACTCAGTCCCAACACCTCACTGATATCATCGTTTTGCAAAGGCCTGTTTCCTCCCATTCCATAGGCAAGCGTAAGTACACTCTGCTCTCGTTCGGTGAGGGACTTCATCATTAGTCCCATGTTGATCTTCAATGCTTCCTGTTCCAGGATCTGATCAGGCAATTGGGCCAACGGATCACCCATTGTGGTACTGACCGGCTGTCCCTCAGAATCTTCGACCGGGACATCCAACGAGAAAGACCTGCCGGAGTTGTGTTGATAATCCAGGGCAAGTTCGTATGGGACGTTCATAAATTGAGCCTGCTCCAACAACGTAGGCGCACGATGCAGTAGTTGTTCCAGAAGTTCTTCTGATCGCATCAGGTCCATCACCCCTTTAACCTGGTTCATTGGTAAGCGAATCATCCTTTTGTTTAAGCCCATACTGTGTAGGATGGCCTGTCGAATCCACCAGACTGCATAAGTAATGAATTTAAATCCCCGGCTTTCATCAAAACGTTCTGCAGCCTTAACCAGACCAATGTTACCTTCTGAAATCAGGTCGGATAAGGATACATCCGGCAATTCGTATTTTTTAGCTACAGTAATCACAAAACGCAGGTTACAATTGACCAGTCTTTGCAACGCCGCCCGATCACCCGCCTGAACTTTTTTGGCAAGTGCGGCTTCCTCTCCGGCATTCAGCAATGGAAACTTGGAAATATCATGGAGATAACGCTCCAACGAGTCCGCGCTACGATTGGTAATTGATCTTTCTATTTTAATCTCTTTCATTTTTAGGTCTGTATCTCAGTTCTTTTCGACTGCTAAAGTTCTGTAGACAGATTTGGAAACACTAGAACTTCAGTAATTACCGTCAGATTCACTAAAAACAGATCTAAAAACAGAATTAAATTCTATATGATGAAAACGAAGTCCTGGTACACCAAATATCATAATGTAGCGCGGTCCGGACGGTCTTCGATTTATGCTTGATAATTCTTTATTAGATTGATTATCAACCGACCACAAAAAACGATTCTTCCCGATAAATTTTATTCACGATATTTGCAGCGATAGGTAAGAATTAGTTAAACGAGCTTTTCTGGAATTTTTGTCAGCGTTAAACATATACTTTAACGCCGGGTTTGGCACAAACGTAAAGAAATGCATATTTTTGGAACATGTATAATAAAAGTGATATTGAATTAAAGGTAGCTGAATTTTTATTACAGATTAAGGCCATAAAGTTACAACCAAACAACCCATTTACATGGGCTTCCGGTTGGAAATCTCCTATTTATTGCGACAATAGGATTACGCTTTCCCACCCTTCAGTCAGAACATACATCAGACAGAAATTAACGCAGTTGATTCAGGAAGAATTTGGATCTGTCGACCTTATTGCCGGTGTAGCAACTGCGGGTATCCCTCAGGGTGCATTGGTTGCCCAGGAACTTGGCCTGCCATTTGCTTATGTAAGGGCAAAGGCAAAGGAACACGGAACAGGCAGCTTAATTGAAGGCGAAATAGTAGAAGGGCAACGTGTAGTGGTAATTGAAGATTTGATCTCGACCGGAAAAAGCAGTTTGCAGGCCGTTGACGCTTTGAGAAACGCCGGATTGTCAGTTGCCGGGCTCGTGGCTATTTTTACATACGGCTTTGACCAGGCGGATGAGAATTTCGCAGCAGCAAAATGCCGCTATGCAACTTTGTCTAATTACAATACATTGATAAGCTATGCAGCAGAGCATAGTTTTATCGTTGATAAAGATGTGGACCTTTTAACAAGGTGGAGAAGAAATCCAGCTGAATGGTCCGACGAACTAGAAAAATTAAGTTAATCACTCATGACAGTTATCGAAAGTACTACTGAAGTAAATATACCAGTAGAAAAAATATATTCATTTTTAGCTGATATGAACAATCATCAGCAATTGATGCCTGAAAATATCTATAACTGGTCGTCTACCGAAGATGAAGCGAGCTTTACCATCCAAAATATGGCAAAGCTATCTATAAAAATGTCAAACCGGATTGAAAATCAAGAGCTTACCGCAATCCCGACAGAAAAACCGCCTTTTGATGTGGTATTGAAATGGACGGTGAACGATAATGGGAAAGGAGGCACGATCGCCTCGCTCACCATCAACGCAGACCTAAACATGATGATGAAAATGCTGGCGACAGCTCCATTGCAAAAACTGGCCGACCATCAAACGACCAGATTAGCAGAGATCTTTGGCTAACCCTATTTATATTTGGTCATTGCCAACTTCAATATATCCGTAATGGTCTTAACGGGCAAATCCTGATCCTGATCTATAAGCATGATTTTAATTCTCGACCTTTTCTCGAGAATTAAATCTTCATGATCAATGTGTTTGCTCTCTACTACACCTATATAAGGCTGCTTATATTTTTTATGCACCCAAAGGTAGCAGAACGGTTTCCCTTTGAAATTAAAAAAAGGCAGATTGTATTTCCATTCCTGGGATATTTCTTCATCCAAGGCTATGATTATGCTTCTCAAGGCAAGCAAACAACCTTTTATCGGTTCTGCTTTTTGTAAATAAAAATCTTCCAGTGGACTAACCATTTCCAGTGCTTTAGCTGGCAAATTAGGTAATTTATTGAAATAAATCAGGCGCTATCAAGCCAACGTAATAACTCCAGGCTAATTCCAACGAAACTTTTACTAAACTCCAGAATTGGCTTACCCTTGACTTACCCTTGACTTACCGTTGGAATACCCAGGGGGTATTCCAACGGTAACGCAACCCTATTGGAACGGTATTCCAAAGGTAATTCAATTGAGTAGCTTACCCGGAGTTACCCTGGCAGTTAGCTGGAGTTAATCTAAAGGCAGCAAGTTGGCCATTGATCCACTCGTAATCGGTATCAGAAGAAGAGACATTTTATCATGTTTGTTGACTGATTATCGGCAAATTAGTCGTCTTGCGAAGCCTAAAAAAGACAAAATTTCCGATTTTATTTTGGAAAACAAGGCGGCATTTACTTTGTTAAACTTGCGTATGAACTTCAATAACTTTACCATAAAAGCACAGGAGGCGATCCAGCAGGCTTCTGAGATCGCACAAGGCAACCAGCAGCAGGCTATTGAAACGGCTCACATCCTAAAGGGTTTGCTTACTGTTGATGAGAACGTAGTTTCCTACGTCTTGAAGAAGCTGAATGTAAACCTGAATGTTTTAAACCAGCAGCTGGATGCGCAGATAGAAAAATTTCCGAAAGTGACCGGAAGCAGTCCATATTTGACTTCAGGAAGCAACACAGCTTTGCAAAAGGCACAATCCTATTTAAAAGAGTTCAAAGATGAATTTGTATCTGTTGAACATCTGTTGCTCGGGTTGCTGTCCCTGAATGACAATACAGCCAAGCTTTTGAAAGATCAGGGTGTTACAGAGAAAGACCTTAAAAAAGCGATCACGGCTTTGAGGGGCGACCAGCATGTGACAGGACAGAATGCCGAAGCCACTTATAATGCTTTAAATAAATATGCCCGCAACTTAAACGAATACGCCGAGTCGGGAAAGTTGGATCCCGTTATTGGTCGTGATGAGGAGATCAGAAGAGTTATCCAGATCCTATCCAGAAGAACAAAGAACAATCCGATCCTGATCGGTGAACCTGGTGTCGGTAAAACCGCGATTGCAGAAGGTATCGCTTTTAGGATCATTAAAGGTGATGTTCCGACTAACCTGAAAACCAAGACGGTTTATTCACTGGATATGGGCGCATTGATCGCAGGTGCAAAATACAAAGGTGAATTCGAGGAACGCTTGAAAGCCGTTATAAAAGAAGTTACACAGAGTGATGGCGATATCATCTTATTCATCGATGAGATTCATACATTGGTCGGCGCCGGCGGTGGTGAAGGTGCCATGGATGCAGCAAATATTCTGAAACCTGCACTTGCCCGGGGCGAGTTACGCGCCATAGGTGCAACTACGCTTGATGAGTACCAGAAACATCTGGAAAAAGATAAAGCACTGGAGCGTCGTTTCCAAAAGGTAATGGTCGATGAACCTGATACGCAGGATGCCATTTCCATTTTGCGCGGTTTAAAGGAGCGCTATGAGACCCACCATAAGGTGAGAATCAAGGATGAGGCCATCATTGCAGCTGTAGAAATGTCGCAACGCTACATTGCCGACAGGTTTCTGCCTGATAAAGCGATCGACCTGATGGATGAGGCTGCCTCGAAATTGCGCCTGGAAATGGACAGCGTACCGGAGAAAGTCGACGAGCTAAACCGTAAGATCATGCAAATGGAGATTGAACGGGAAGCCATTAAACGGGAAAACGATGAAAAGAAGGTCATCTCTCTAGGAGAAGAGATTGCTAATTTATCTGCTGAAAGGGATCAGCTAAAGGCCAAATGGCAAAGTGAAAAAGACCTGGTAGACAACATCAACAATGAACTGGAAAGGATCGAAAACTATAAGTTAGAGGCGGATCAGGCTGAACGGGCGGGCGACTATGGGAAAGTAGCGGAGATCCGATACGGCAAAATTAAGGAAGCGCAGGATAAGGTGGAAGAATTGAAAATCGTACTGGAAAATCAGCAGATTGAAGGACGTATGCTTAAAGAGGAAGTTACGGCCGATGACATTGCAGGCGTGGTGGGCAGGTGGACCGGCATTCCGGTAACAAAGCTTATTTCAAGTGAACGGGAAAAACTGCTGAACCTTGAAAATGAGCTGCATAAACGTGTTGCCGGTCAGCATGAAGCCATTGAAGCCATATCAGATGCCATCCGCCGTTCCAGAGCCGGATTACATGATAAACGCAAACCGATCGGCTCATTTATTTTCCTTGGAACAACTGGCGTTGGGAAGACAGAACTCGCTAAAGCATTGGCAGAATTCCTCTTTAATGATGAAAATGCGCTGACCAGGATCGACATGAGTGAATATCAGGAACGCCATGCGGTCTCACGTTTAATTGGTGCGCCCCCAGGATATGTAGGCTATGATGAAGGCGGACAACTAACCGAGGCAGTACGCCGAAAACCGTATTCCGTGATTTTGTTGGATGAAATTG
>JAPSHM010000366.1 GCA_031179845.1 Pedobacter sp. | reverse complement strand
CAGCCGAGTTATCTAACGAGATGGATAACTCGGCTGCGCCGGTGATCATTGCTGCGGAAGGATATCCCATTCCAGCACTTCCATACGGCCAGGCGTAATGCTGGTATAGGTCGGCTTCCGACTGCTTAGAAACGGGTTTATCTGTATCGATGTCTGGGCTGTTCTTAACTTGCTCTTTGGTCATGCTAACTGCTATGGTCCGGGACTCTTCCAACGAATGTAATATAGCATGTGGAGCAATGAGCACCTTACGGCCAAAAAGCCAGTTGCCCGTTTCTACAACAAGATAGCGAATTTTCCATGTGTTGTCATCGAAATAGAAATCTTTGACCTTTCCTATTTCGCCGTCTGTCGCGCTAAGCGAGAAACCAATTAAATGTGCAGTACTTTGTAACATTTTTCAATCAATTATAGGTGCTAAATACTGAAGTTAACAAGTTTAAAGCATTGATTGTTTATTTAAGCACTTACCTGATACTGTCTCGAACAAGCGACGCTTCAAATGCTAAAGTAATTTTAGAAACCAATTAAAAGTTTATGGGTTTATATTAGAAAATAGGTGAAAATCAGCAGTAATGAGCGTAAAAGGAGTATGGAAATTATTGAAGCAGACTGGTGCAGGTTTTATGGAGAATGATGTACTCAAGCTTAGTGCGTCACTTGCATTTTACACCGTATTTTCCGTCGGACCAATGATGATGATCATTATTTTCCTGTCCAATCTGTTTTGGAAGGAGGAAGCAATTGAAGGATTGGTTTACGGACAAATAAAAGATTTAGTGGGAGACAAGGCGGCTCTGCAAATCCAACAGATCATTAGAAATGCTGCCATCAGCGGTCGTAGTAAATCGGCGGCTATAGTTGGTTTTGTTACACTTCTCATTGGCGCTACCACAATATTTGCAGAGATTCAGGACTCCATAAATAAGATATGGAAACTTAAAGCAAAGCCAGAAAGGGGTTGGCTTAAGTTGTTGAAGAACCGTCTATTGTCATTCTCTCTCGTGGTAAGTATGGCCTTTCTATTGCTGGTATCCCTGATCATCAATGGGCTGGTAGAAGGATTTATGACCAGGCTCCAGGAGTTGTTCCCCTACCTTGCTGTAATTGTGATCTATATTATTAATTTGATATTCACACTTACAATTACTGCATTACTGTTCGCAATTATTTTCAAAGTACTTCCCGATGCGCTGATCCGATGGAAAGATGTAGCAGTTGGGGCAATTTTTACAGCCATCTTGTTTATGTCAGGGCGGTTTGGCATTGCTTTTTATATTAGTAATACCAATCCTGGTAGTGCCTATGGAACAGCGGGCTCCATTATAGTGCTGCTTTTATGGATCTATTTTTCGGCGATCATCCTATACTCCGGTGCTGTTTTTACCAAGTGCTATGCACTTAAATACGGGCAGGAAATCAGACCTGATGAATATGCCGTTACCGTCCAATCCACTCAGGTAGAAAGTAAAAAGGCAACCGTGCAAGAAAATGAAAAGGATAAAGTCATTCCCAGTTAGTTTCTCAAATTATTGTACTTTTACTGAAAATTGAGGTTTCTTCAAGCACAGAGACGTATACGTGTTTGAATAATTAAAAAACTATGAATTACATTCTTAAACAACAGTACTGGGGAAATACGGTCTACCAATGGGCAATTTCCGTAGCAATTGTGTTTGGTGCTATCCTTGCAATCAGGCTTTTTAAATATTTTGTTTTAAAACGTGTTAAGAGCTGGAGTGTGAAAACTTCTTCTACCTGGGACGACTTTATTGTGGAGATCCTGGAAGGAAGTGCTCTTCCTTTGTTGTACATCACCGCCATTTATTTTTCGCTTGTAAACTTATCACTACCACCCTCAGCGGATAAACTAATCGATGCAGCTTTTATGGTTGCCATCACGTACTTTGTGTTGAAAGTGTTAAGCGCTACTTTTAAAAAGTTCATTCATTCCTATATTCACAAAGAGGAAGATAGCGAAAGTAAAGAGAAGCAAGCTGCCGGTTTACTTGTGATCGCCAACATCTTTATCTGGATGATGGGGGTCATTTTCCTGATTGATAATTTTGGTTATAATGTGACAACGCTCATTGCAGGTTTGGGCGTGGGTGGTATTGCTATTGCACTCGCGGCACAGACAGTTCTTGGCGATCTTTTCAGCTATTTCGTAATCTTTTTCGACCGGCCATTCCGGATAGGGGATTTTATTGCTGTGGGTGACAAAAGTGGTGTCATTGAGTATATCGGAATTAAAACTACCCGCATCCGTACATTGAGCGGTGAACAACTGGTATGTTCAAATACAGATCTTACTAATTCCCGGCTGCATAATTTTAAGGTAATGGAAAAGAGAAGGGTTTTGTTCTCTCTTGGGGTTACTTACCAAACCGGATATGAGCAACTAGCTTCCATCCCGGATCTTGTTAAGGAGATCATTACTTCAAAAGATAAAGTGCAGTTCGATCGTGCCCATTTTTCAGGCTACGGTGATTTTAGTCTGAACTTTGAATTTGTATACTTTGTGCTGGATCCTAATTATAATGTTTATATGGACATTCAGCAAGATATCTATCTGAACATATTTAAAGAATTTGAATCCTGCGGTATTGAATTTGCCTATCCTACGCAAACAGTGTTCTTCAATAAGGAAAAAACACTTACGGAATCTGAGTGAAAAAATAGTATATTTACTTAACTAATGCGATATACGCTCAATAGGTAAATTTATATTGTCACCTCATGATTGAAACTTTAAATAATGGCTTAATCTGGTTTTGCATAGGTTTTGCATTCTTTGCAATGGAGTTCCTGTTTCCAGGATTCATTTTTTTCTTTTTTGGTATTGGTGCATGGGTAACCGCTTTGTTGTCTTTCTTTATTGACATCTCTTTAAATGCGCAGATCATCATTTTTATCGGAAGTTCAGTGATCAGTGTTGCACTGCTAAGGAATTGGCTCAAACGAAAACTCGGTGCAGCCGGCGTTGATTCAAAGCAACTTGAAGATGAATTTATTGGAAAAATAGCTAAAGCTGAAACGCCAATCGTTCCAGGTGCTGGTGGTAAGGTAGAATTTAAAGGGACCAGCTGGGACGCCCAATCGGATGAATATGTTCAAGCCGGTGAACATGTAATGATCACCGAAACAAAAAGTATCTTACTAATTGTTAAACCTCTTAAAACTATATGATGACGTCAACTTACATTTTAATTATTTTAGCGGTATTTGTCCTGATCGCTTTTTTTTCAACCTTCAAAATTGTACCGCAAAGGACAGTGTTCATAATAGAACGTTTGGGTAAATATAGCCGCTCCCTGGAAGCAGGTTTTCACATCCTAATCCCGTTCATTGATAAAATAGCCTATAAGCAAAACCTAAAGGAACAGGCAATTGATGTGGCCT
>JAPSHM010000092.1 GCA_031179845.1 Pedobacter sp. | reverse complement strand
CGATATGCTCAAAGCGATCACCGGCAAAACAACGCAGCAGCACATCCATTTAGCACTGATCGGTAAAGCAAAAGTATTGCTAAATCAAACGGATTTGACCGTTGCCGAAATCGCCTACAGCTTAGGGTTCGAATATCCGCAATCATTCAATAAGCTATTCAAGCAGCGAACAAATATCTCACCTGCACAATTTCGGCGTAAAAATCTGACTAGAAATTAACCTGCGCCGCCATTTGCGGCACCTAAACCGTTCTTCTGATCCGGCTAAGTGAGGACTGTGTAATGCCCAGGTATGAGGCAAGGTGAGAAAGTGGTATTCGGTTGGCAAGCTTTGGGAAACGACTGAAAAAGTTGAGGTATCGCTCAGTAGCATCCTCAGCCATCATCATACTGATCTTGGTCACCTTTTCTGTAAGTGCTTTCGAGATGATCTTATTCATGATCTCGTCCCAAACTGCAATCGTCATTGATAGGTCCTTCATAGCGTCTCGTGATAAGCTGATATAGGTGCAGTCTGTCACGGCTTGAATATATTCCGGAGAAGGCTTGTTTTGATTATAACTTTCCAGGTCCACCACAAAGTGATCTTCATCGAGAAAATATTTGGTTACGTTGTCTCCTTTGTTATTGTAATAACTAACCCTGAAAACTCCTTCTGAAAGGAAAGCGAATTGCTTGGGGATTTGACTGGCCTCCTGATAAAATTCATCCCTTTTTATCTTGTGTTCCTGACATTTACTCGAGATAAATGAAATCTGTTGTTCATTGAGGTCACCGAAAAGGAGTAAGTAATTGATCAGCGCGTTCATATGTTTAATATAGAGATGTAAATGTAACAAATTTTGAACTTTCTCCATTGTGTGGTCTGCATACCAGAACTGGCGGCAGAGGACTGAAACAATTTCAACAAATGATCTACCATTACTTTTCATTATTATTTTGGGCTTCGATATACGGCATCATCCATTCGCGACCAATATATTTTCCCAGGTTCGGGAACCGTTCGAGGTATTGGGTCGCTGTTATTATCGGATTCGCATTTTCGGTTGGTCGTAAAATGCGGCTGCGTTTTTCTGCCATAGCTTTTTGCGAGATCCTCCTGATCATGGCATCCCAATTGGATACTGTGGACGACAACTCTTCCATGCCTCTTTCATCAATCACAGAAAGTGTACATGCTGTAATGGCTTGTAAATAATCAGACTGAATCACCGGGAGGTGTGACGATACGGCACCGACGACGAAATTGCCTTCACCTATTAGTCCGCTGGTGATATTCTCCGCCTTGCGATTGTAATAATTGTACCTGAGTACGCCTTTTTCCACAAACCCAAGTTGAGAACAAAGGTCTCCGGGTTCCGCATAGTATTCGCCTTCCTGCAAGCGAACCTCTTGTGTGATATTGCTGATAAGTCTGATCTGCTGTACGGTCAGCCGATCGAATAATAGCAAGTTTTGAATAAGTGTTTCCATGCTAACTTGAAATTCATTTAATGGTAACCGCCAATCAGTAGATGTGAACGGACAACAGTTCAAAAGTGCTGTTAATAGTTTTCTAAAAATTTGTCATATGGCAAAAAATGTAATTTTCGGATTCGGATAAATGGACAGGGGCCACCACCTTGAGAAACAACTTCTCTTAACTAATTTAATTAGAAATGCACTATTTGCCATTTGACAAATGGTATCAGGATCGGGTTACTGACATTTGTATCGTTATCAAAATGTAAACGATTATCAATCTTAAATACAAAAAAAATGAAAGCAGAAATCAAAAAATTAGAAAACTCAAAGAACCCACACACAACTATTACAGCGGTCGTGCAAGCACCCATTGAACAAGCGTTCAATTACATTGCGCCTATCTACCTTCCTCACATTTTCCCTGGTACCGGACCGATTGCCGGGATAACGGGTACCAGCGTTGATGCAGGTTGGAACAAGGCAGGTCTGAGCAGGACTATCTATTTCAATGATGGTTCAACTTCACAGGAAACCATGCTGAAATGGAATGCGCCCACCTCTTTTGGTTACAAAAATGAGAACTTTACCTCACCAGCACTTAAATACACTACTATACGTGTTGAAGGCGAATGGCTCTTTACCAGTCTCGACGAAAACACCACTAAAATTGAATGGACTTACAGAGCAATTCCAAATAACTTTTTTGGAAGGCTTATCGTCCGCTACGTACTGATGCGATTTATTACCCGCATGCTGCAACAAGCAATGGATATATCAAAGCATGATCTTGAAACGGGTAATCTTGTGGGTGCGCAATTTCCGCCAGCTTGAAAGTTATAACTTTTTTGGTACTAGCTTTATTTTGCAGGAAGCATCTCAAAGCAAGAGTATAAAAACAATTTTTATATTCGTCATTAGTTACAATTTAAATTAACGATCTATGACGCGATTGATACCATTTTTTCAACCCATTTACCTGTCTCTTATTGGAATATTTTTGATAACCATCGGCTGCAAGCAGACTGAAGACAGTAAAGTTAAAGAAGCCGCAAATCAGTATATTCAGGAGCGTATTAAACTAGAAAAAAATGGTGACACGCTACAACTAAAGTCGGTTACTGAAGCTTTATTGTTTAGGTTTATCAAATTGAACCATGAGTATTTTAAAATAGTGGATGCCCCTGTTATTAGTGAGGACCTAAGCACAATCAGGGCTGGTGAAGTTAAGATAGACGGTAAGAAAGCCACCTGTAAAATGATCGGCGATGACTATTATACGATTCATTTGATGAAGACAGGAGATAGCTGGAAAGTACATGGAGAAAATAATGAATACATGACGGCAGGAAAAATTGTCGCATTGCGTAAGAAGATCGCCGATCAAATCGAGTTTAGAAAAAATAAACCTGTAATATATGCGGTTATTAAGGTAGTCAACCTCTTTTTTGATGGTGTTAGAAAATATGTTAAAGAAGGTGACATCAGCGAACTTGAATCCATCACCACTCCGGATACCCGGAAGATGGTTCAAAAATTCTATGCATACGCCAAACAAAGATCTGGTGAAGATGTCCTTGCGAAAGAAATTGAGAAGTATAATTTAGTAATAGGCGATGTCACTTTTGAAAATGATCAGGCAGAATTCAAATTCTCAGACGAAGCTAGAACCATAAATTTAATCAAAGAAGATGACTATTATAAGATAGCTGGCTTAGAAGGCTTAAAATCCAGCGAGGTCAGCCAACGAATGATGGCGGATAATTATTTGGATTTGCTCAGGGCAATGAAACTGGTGAGAGAACCTCAATATCGATTACCTGAGATTAATTAGGATAAAGAGAACTTGGAATGTATTGATATACATTGTAATATTACAATTTAATCTATGAAACTTACGAAAGCAGAAATATCTAGAGACTTGTCTTGCAATAGGCAAGACAAGATTAGAATTCAAGCATAGATGAAAAATGGTAATAGGGTTATCCACTTGCACCAAAACGAATAGAATATGAAGATTGCACTATTTTCAGATATACATGCCAATCTTCCTGCCTTTGAAGCAATGTTGCAGGATATGGATAACCAGAAACCCGATGCCATTTATTGTCTTGGCGATCTGGTAGGTTACAATGTCTGGCCTAATGAAGTAATTAGAGAAATCCGCAGGCGTGGAATCGCCACTTTAAAAGGTAATCATGAGGAAAAGGTTGAAAAAGTAATTACCACACCTGATAGTCTTAATGAACAAGGAAAAAACTACGCTTATCACCTGATAGACGAATCAAATCGGGAATATTTAAGAACGCTTCCAGCACATATAAAGTTAGAATATAAACTGAATGATGGATATTTACACCTTGTGCTTGCCCATGGAAGCACAAGAAGTATTGATGAATATGTATTAATTGATACTGATGAAGACTATGTATTGGGTATGATGCAGGAGTCAAATGCGGATTTACTTTTCGTTGGTCATTCACACAAACCTTATCACAGGATTATATACACGCGTGATGAGAAATTTAAACACGTTGTTAATTTAGGGTCTGTTGGTAAACCAAAAGATGGTGACCAAAGAGGTTGTTATGTGATGCTAACACTCAACAAAAATAGTTCAATCCTAGATAAGGATAGTATCCAAGTTGAATTCAGAAGAGTCGAGTATGATGTTGAAAAGGCCGGAAAAGCCATCGAAACTAGTTTATTACCAAGTGAATTTGCAGATGCATTAAGGTTGGCAAAATAGATATGAATTTGAAGTTCTTACCTTGGGATGTTTGTATATCGAAGAGAGTTTGAAGCTGATGATTCATTAATTGTAACAAATAACAGACCGTATGAAATGTAACGTAGAACAATTGTGGGCGGATCATAAATTGAAGCTTTTCGCTTTTATTAGTAAACGAGTTAATGATCCTGAACAAGCCGCAGACATTTTCCAAGATGTACTTCTGAAGGTTTATGGTTATTGTGAGAAAAAATCCGATGTGAGGAACATAAAAGCTTGGCTATTCCAGATTGCACAAAACACGATAATAGATTCTTACAACAAATCCAATAGATTTGTTGCATTAGAGAATGATCAGATAGAAGGAGATTCGATTGATATTGATACTAATGCTTCAATTTGGATTGAACCTCTTTTAGGTTTCCTACCGAATAAATATGCTGAAGCGTTGACATTAGCAGATTTGGAGCGGGTTCCTCAAAAGGTAGTAGCAAATATTTTAGGTTTAAGTCTTGAGGCAACCAAATCTAGAATTCAGAGAGCGAGAAATCTCCTCAAAGTGAAATTTAATGATTGTGGGGTAATTGAAACCAACGATAATTTGTCCTTTAGCTTCACGGTGACCAAACCATGCTGTCTTCACCTTGAAAAAAAAGTGCAATAGTTTTGCATCTTTTTTATTGATATTCAGTCTTGACATAGAATTTTTAAAGAAAATAGACTATGGATAACGTAAGTAATTTAACAAAACTATTGAAAGTCGAGCTGATTCAGGTTAATATGTCAGCCTTTGGTATAGGAAATTGCTCATCATGTGAAAGTGTTCAATCAAAGTTGTTAGCGGCTCTTCAGGCAGTCGAGAAACTGTTTGAAGAAATAGGGTGTGAGGTGGTATTCAAGACACGTACCATCAAAACCGTAGATGAAGCGAGAGAATTGAATATCATAGCATCACCGACAATTCGCGTGGGCAATCTTGATTTCTATCCAAAACACCTATCAGATAAAAGCGAAGACAGGCTATGGACCTGGCAAGGTGAAAACTTCAACAGTCCCAACCAGAAAACTTTAATCGAAGTCATATTGAAAGGTTACTTCCAACAAGATCGAAAGGTGGAAGACAAAGTGATAAGTCCATACGTTGCAAAATATCTTTCAAAAACTAATACTTCATCAAGTAGTTGTGAATCTTCGTGTGGATGTTGATAGTATCAGCATTAAAGAGGAATTTTGAGATCAGCTAGAGATTTAGCAGGAAGACTGACTATGTGTTTTTTACAGATCCTTTCCGAAACTTCATTTTTAATAGTATTTTAGTATGTGGTTTCACTGCACACTAAAATAAGATCACGGTCTAAACGCCTATGGAAAGAAACTTAGTTATTGCAAACCGGGTTCGTGAAGTTTTACTTAATGGGCATTGGATTGCCAATACAAATTTCAAAGCGCAAGTTTTAAGTATAAACTGGGAGCAAGCAATTCAAAAAGTTGGAACTTTGAATACGATTGCTGCTTTGACCTTTCACATAAATTACTACTTGAAGGGAATATTGGATGTTTTCAATGGTGGGAAACTTGTAATTAGTGATAAATACAGTTTTGATACTCCACAAATTCAATCTGAAAGGGATTGGGAAACTCTAGTTGCTGATTTTTTAAGAAATTGTGAAAAATTTGCTGATCAAGTTGAGCAATTATCAGATGGATTGCTGGACCAGACATTTGTTGAAGAGAAATATGGAACCTATTTACGAAATATTGAAGGTGTTATTGAACACAGCTACTATCACTTAGGTCAGGTTTCATTGATCAATAAGTTAATCGCCGATTGTACCAGCAGCAAATCCGGTTAAGCTTGTGAACGCGGTAAAGCGAAGGTGTAATTCATACAGTTACTGTCAGCTGATGTATTTATGCTTCGACCTTAAACCGGCAAACTGACTTCGTTTAAACAATTGATCGTTACTTTTATATTCTAAGATTTCAATTTGGGGTCGAGTGGATCCACTGTGGGAAAAACCCCTGCCTTTTATGTGATTATATAATAAACCACTAAACCACAAAGCCGGTAAACTTGCCGGCTTTGTGGTTTAAATACCTTAGTTATTTATATTTGGATTGTTATTAATCTCCGTTAATGGAACGGAGAAAAGGTAGTAAGGACTGTTTGCTTTGAAAGCCGAACCGTCAGGGAAACGCAAGGTTGTGTGTTGTTTTGCGGCAACCACCTTACTGGTTCCATTAGGCGTGATTACTGTTACCTGTAATGGTTTGCCGTCATTGCCAAGTGCAGGGCGTCTGACTACGGCTGTCTGAGTCCTCAATATATCTGACAACGCGAAACCTTCACCCCATAATTCCTTTCTCCTTTCCATAAGGATTGCCTCGATTACCTGATCTTTGGTTTGCGATGTAAGTACAAACGGATCGGCGTTCCTGGCAGCACGAAGTGAATTCAGTTGCTCCACTGCTTTTCACAATTCTACATTTCTGGCGTAGCTCTCAGCAGCAATTAAAGTCATCTCTGATGCACGCATGAATACAATATCAGCTGTCTGATCTGCTCTGAATTTAAATTTTTGATAGCGTAAATAACCTTCTCTACTTGGCAGACCATCCCATAAAAATAGTTTAGCCCGGATGTCATGGCTATCAAATAATTTTTGGAAGTTTGGATCGGCCATAAAACTATAATAATAAGCTGAAGGACTGCTGGTATCCAGATAGTGAAAACTATAACTAGCAGTACTTTGATCAGGTCGCTGGCCATGTCCCCAGATCCATTCGCCGTTCTTAAGTTCGTTGAAACCTGTGCTGTAGTCAGCTTCAGTCATGTATGGGTAGTTCTTTTTAGCTTCAAGTGCATGCTGAGCAGCCAGATCCCACTTACCCATGTTTAGATAAGCCCTCGCTAATAGCCCATTAACCACATCATTATTGATCTTGTATTTGGTAGTCGCTGGACGCTGGTAACTTAAAAGTAGTTTTTCTGCTTCTGTGAGATCTGAGATAATCAACTGATACACCTGTTCAACGGTCGATTTCGGATTTCCATCGGTAGTTGCGCTTGAAGGTTCAATATAAACAGGGACTGCTTTGGCCTGAGGATTTACCTGGTAGTTGAACTGGTAGTACGTGACCAGGTTCAAATAGCTATTAGCCCTCAATGCATAAGCCTGACCTTTAATTTGCGCTTTTTTCTCTGCCGTTCCGGTCGAAGCATCAATTTTACTGATGATATTATTGGTGTTGTTTATCACCCGGTAAAGAATTGTCCAAAAAGCGCCCAGTCTGGTTTGGTTATTTGCCAACGTATATTCATAGGCGTCGCGGTATCCGTATTTGTTGGTGATGATGGCAATATCGCCACCCATTACATCGCTGGTTCTTAAAATAGAAGAGTAACCAGGATTTGCATAGGTAAAGTAAG
The DNA here is from genome assembly GCA_031179845.1 of Pedobacter sp. Classification (GTDB taxonomy): domain Bacteria; phylum Bacteroidota; class Bacteroidia; order Sphingobacteriales; family Sphingobacteriaceae; genus Pedobacter. Next base: position 5,088 of record JAPSHM010000092.1, on the reverse strand, counting down.
TGTCGTTCATGTACGACCAGGTACCATTTAGCACCGTTTCGATGTTTTCCGCCGTTCCGTAAATCAATGATTCAGGAACAGAAGTGGTTGGTGTGGTGGTCAGCTCTTTTTTGCATCCAAAGAAGAACAAAGCGGAGATCCACAGTAGGGTAGTAATCTGTTTAGTTTTCATTTTTATAATATTTAGTAGCGGCATTAGAAAGTGAGGTTAACTCCGGCAGAAAGCGTACGCATTGCCGGGTAGCGGTAATAAGTTGTACCGTCAATAGTTTGTTCAGGGTCCATACCATCATGTCCATAAAAAGTGAATATATTTTCGCCGGTTAGGATTACCTTAAGGTTGCTGAGACCCCACTTACTGGCAAGGGTCTTAGGCAGACTGTATCCTAATGTCAAGTTCTTTAGACGCGCGTAAGTTGCACTGTAAAGGAAACGGGTAGAAGCCTGAGTCCATCCCAGGTTATCCGTGGTCAATCTCGGTACATCCGTCAATTTGTTTTCCGGAGTCCAGTGATTTAATATTTCTTTTGACCAGGTGCGTCCGGTGCTACTGCCATTGTGCATTAATGATATATAGTCATTGTCTAGAATCCGACCACCAATACTGTAGCCAAATAATGCCGATAACTCAAATTCCTTGTAGTTGAATGTATTGCTGATACCGCCAGTTAAATCTGGAAGCGCACTGTCCTGAACGTGTTGTGTTGCATCTAAGTAGATATGGGTAGTTGCTTTATTTCCATTCGCGTCTTGTTTATACCACAGTGGATTTCCGTTCTCAGGATCTACACCAGCCCATTCTCTAAGGTAAAAATCGTACACTGAACCACCTTTCCGCATAATCTTTGTGGTTGTTTTGATTTCTGCCTGCGGTAATGAAGTAATTTCGTTCTTATAATGAGTAGCATTCAGACTGATGTTCCATCTAAAATTTGCAGAACGCACTGGAGTCGCATTGATTTGAACCTCTACACCAGTGTTCTTTAGGGCACCAACGTTGGCATCAATAACACTAAAACCAGTGGACGGTGCTTTAGGCCTACTAAACAGTAAATCTCTCGATCTTCTATCGAAATACTCCACTGTACCTGTGATCCTGTCATTCAAAATTCCGAAATCAAGTCCCAGATTAAGATTCAAATTGGTTTCCCATTTGAGTTCTGGTGTTGGAAGCCTTGAAGTTACCAAACCATTTTCTCCAAGGTTGTTCTGTATGATATACAAACCCTCGTAAGCATAATAGGTGCCAATGTTGTCATTTCCCTGGGCGCCATAACTGGTTCTAAGGGTTAGGGTACTTAGCCATGAATTGTCTTTTAGCAAATTTTCCTCAGATAATTTCCATGAAGCGCCGAGCGACCAGAAAGTTCCCCAGCGGGTTGCAGGAGCGAACCTTGAAGATCCGTCTGTTCTTAAGGAAGCCGAAAGCAGGTATTTCTTTCGATAATCGTACTCCGCCCGTCCAAAAAAACCTATCAAAGTATAATCCAATGCCGATCCTCCAAAATCGTTCAATTGTGAAGCAGCATCGGGCTCATATAATCCTGGCAGTACAAAACGTTCCCTGCCTCCAGATATCACCCGGTAGTTATATTTATAGATCTCCTGACCACCCAGCAAATTGAAATGATGGCCGTTGTTAAAATTTTTATCATAAGTTAGAATGTTATTCCAGGTCCATGAGTAAGTTCTGCTGTTGCTTTTGCTTACAGAGCCTTTTGTTTCCGCACCATCGCCAAGTAAAGGGTTTATATAATTGTGGCTGTTGACGTTTGCAAAATCGGCACTATATGTGGTTTTGAACTTCAATTCCGATAATATCGTAGCTTCAAGGAAAGTACGTGCTGAGACATTGTCTTTCAAGATCTCAGATTTGTCGAGGCCAACCGTTGCGGCAAGATTACTTTTTGGAATGGCAGAGCTTGGACGGTAAGCACCAAAGTCGAACACCCTATTGCCATTCGCATCAGTTTTGTAAGTACCATCGCCGTTGCGTTCATAAACTGGGTAAAAACTAGGTATTAAACGAGAATAGTTTACTACGTTCCCCGTGTTGCTGTCTTCGGAAATAGGATAGTCCTGCAAAGTATTTGCGGCTGATATGTTCAATCCGGCAGTTAACCACGCTTTAGCTTTGGTCGTTAAATTAACCCTTGCGCTGTATCTTTTGTATCCCGAACCGAGTGCAATACCCTTGTCATTAAGGTAGCCACCAGAAATGAAGTATTGGCTTTTTTCACTACCACCGTTAAAACTGAGATCGGCCTGTGTGCGAATCGCAGTTTGCTCCATTGCATCGCCCCAGTTGTCGTCCCATAATGGTGTTGCACCAGCAACAAGCTTTCCGTCGGGCCCGACAGGAAACGGATATTTTGCACCATAGGGATTAATCCCAAGATCAGTAAGAATCTGCTCGCTTGCTGCCTGTCCAGCTTGTGCGTCGCTATAGTTTGGATTAGAGGATTTTTGTTTGTTTTTCACGGCAAGCCAGTAACTCTGGAAATACTCGTCCGTAGTAACCTGCTCGTAATCCTTTACAGCCCGTTTGGAGATACCATTACTAAAGTTAGCAGTAATATCTGTCTGATCGTTGCGTTTTCCCGATTTGGTAGTAATGATGATTACGCCATTTGCACCTCTTGAACCATACAGTGCGCTTGAAGCGGCATCCTTAAGGATACTTACGGATTGGATATCACTTGAATTCAGGGAGCTGAGGTCGCCCGAAAAAGGGTTTCCGTCAACTACGTACAACGGGGCGGCTGATGCATTTATCGACCCGACACCACGAATCCGGACGTTTGCACTGGTACCAGGCTGTCCACTAGAGGATACGACCTGTATGCCGGGGGCAAGACCCTGCAGTGCTTTAGTGATATTAGATACCTGTCTGTTTTGCAGCTGTTCGGAGTTGATCTGTGAAACAGAGCCAGTAATATCCCCTTTTTTTGCGGTACCATAAGCAACAACTACGACCTCATCAAGGCTATTGGATAAATCGCCTAAAATGATGTTGAGGGTGCTGCCTGCTTTCACAGTAACTTCCTGTCTGCTGAAACCCAGGAAGGAGAAGCTAAGCACTTCCTCTTCTTTGTTCAGGGTAATGCTAAAATTTCCCGACTGATCGGTACTTGTTCCTGCTTTCGAGCCTTTGATGAGTATGTTTACTCCGGGTAGGGGCAGGTTGGTCCCTTTTTCAACAACGCGGCCAGTAACTTTGTAGTTCTGCTGGGCGTTTACGAGTTGAAAGAAGAACAAAAAACTTAGAAAAAATAGTTTTGTTTTCATTTGATAAATTGATTTTTAGGTTGTAGTTTGCTGTAATATAGATGTTTACATGTTGATTAGCTTTTAAATTTTAGACGTAGAAATTCCATTGACCTTATAGCTGGTCTTACGGATTTTTAAAATTTAAAGGAGTTGCGTTCGGCAAACGACTGGGCCGTTACAGACTGCATAACTGGTCTTTTTGAGCGTAGTGGATGAATTAAGTAGCGTTGAATACATTTTTTAATTATTAGGTGAATAAAAATCTATTGGTGCAAATGTAATTAAAAATACGACTAATTTAGTAGTCATTATTAATTGATGATCAGAAAAGTGTCAAAAGGCGGCTAACAATCTTTGCTCCAAGGTTTTGTGGTGTATTCTAAAAATAGAAAGGAGCTACCCAGGTATGGATAGCTCCTTTCAGAAATCAAATTTTAAAAATTTAGTAGCCTGGATTTTGGCTGAATGGTCCGGCGTTCAAATCTATTGCCTTGGTTGGAATAGGTCTCAAGATCTTAAATCCGCCGCCAGTTCCCCGAAATGGATCAATTCCTTTATCAAACCAATTGGTTTTAATATCCCGGTTGTACAGCTTCGTTCTTGCCATTAAAGTACCAGTTCTTTTTAGATCAAACCAGCGGTGGTATTCACCAACCAGTTCCCTTGCTCTTTCGTCAAGAATAAAATTTATCGACACATCTCCGGCTCCGATTCTCATTTCCGCTAATTTTCCAGGCTTTGCAGCTCTTCGTCTAACTTCATTTATTCTGTCGGCCGCGACAGGAGTATTGTTTGCTTTAAAGTAAGCTTCCGCAGCAATCAAGTAAGTTTCACCCAAACGGGCAAGGAAAAAATCACGTGTACTTGTCGAACCGCCAAATTGTGATTTCGGATCATCAAACTTTTTAACAGTAGGGGTTGCGTTATCAGCAACGGTATTTCTGGATGCCTCCCATACATTAGAATATGGGATAATAGTGGTATTAGCCCGATGTGCAGGATCTTGAGCACGCCACTCTGCATCCGTAGAGGTATCCCATTTAGGCTTATAGTAGAAGCGGATATTCAAATTAGCCCTGTCAGCACTTTTGTCGTAGTAATCATAATAGCGCTGGTATAGGTTGATCATAAAAGTAGCATCAAAACGCGCGTCATTTTCTGTAAAAACATCAAATGTGTACATTGTTGGTACTAAGGCATAATTACGATATGGATACCCTTGTGTAGCGCCAGATCCGCCTCCATAGGGACCGAAGAAAGCGGCCTGTGTATTCCCACCTTCTGTTGCAGAAAGCAGTGAGGTAAGGTCAAACTGAATAGAGAAAATAACTTCAGCATCTTTTTCATTGCCAGGATAGAACAAGTTTTCAAAGGACGTAGTTAATGCTGTTCCAGCAATCGCTGCGTCGGCAAAAGTTGCTGCAGTAGTAAAATCGGCTGTCGTTCCAAAAGTCTCATAACCACGCGTTAAATGTACTTTAGCCAAAAAGTGCCTTACCGCTCTTTTGGTAACCCGACCAAAATCTGTAGTGGTTTCAGGAACTAAGCTTAAAGCCTCGGTCATTTCATTAATGACGAAAGCATAGGTCTCCTCTGCAGTATTTCTTTTAAGTTCATCGACAGGTGCTGTAATGCGGTCTGTAACTATACTTACCCCTCCAAAGGTTTGCGTCAATAAAAAATAATAATAAGCCCTGATAAATTTCATCTCGCCTTTACGCAAGGGTGTACTAGCTGTCTTTGCGGTAAGGTCATTAAAGTATAAAGCTGTATTGCATAATTGGATCGCTCTGTAAAGTGCTGTGTAAAAAGTCTGCA
>JAPSHM010000091.1 GCA_031179845.1 Pedobacter sp. | reverse complement strand
CATTTTAGAAGATTTGCTTGGCAGGAAAGTGGAGGTTGTTACACCTCAATCACTAAGCAAATATATTGGGCCACATATCTTAAAAGAGGCTGAACATGTTGCCATCTAATATCGAATTACTTAATCACATACTTGACGAGGTTACTTTTATACTGAATGCAGTTAAAGGAAATGAAAAGGACTTTGTGATAAACGATCCAGTGTTGTCAAGAGCTATTATCCGAAGCCTTGAAATTATTGGTGAAGCAAGTGCAAAAGTGGATCCTGATTTTAAATCGGAGCATCCACAAGTGGAATGGAGAAAAATGTCGAATACCCGTAACAGGTTAATACATGATTATTTTGGCGTTGACTATGATATTGTTTGGGATATCATAACATCAAAGCTACCTGATCTGGAACAAGTCATTCAAGCTATTATTTCCGAAAACTAAATCTCCAATTAGGAGCCGAAATCAAGCAGAATGTTTAGTAGGCTCATAACAAAAGAGTATTATATTTCTACGATATTTACATATAAAATTGTCCTTGGCTAACTCCCTTAACCTTTTTCCTTAAATTTAGAATTGAAACTTATTCCGCTTAATTGATGGACATTAATCCCTTAAGATCTTTTCTTATGATTTTCATTTTGAAAATCATAATTCCATTGGGGGTTCAGGCTCGTCAACCGGACTTGAAGTTTTCGAATATATCGAGAGAGCAGGGACTATCAAACAGCACTGTATTTTGTATTTATCAGGATTCATATGGTTTTATGTGGTTCGGGACCGGAGACGGACTTAACAGGTACGATGGAGCACAGATCGAAGTATATCGGAACGATCCGAAATTGCGCCACACTATTAGTGACAACTACGTAAGGTACATATTCGAAGACAAGCAGAGAAACTTATGGGTGGGAACAACAAACGGTCTTAATCTGTTCGAAAGGAAGTTGGGAAGATTTAAAAGATATACTTTTGATGCAGCGACTGGTCAATCGGGAAACGATATCAGCTGTATTTTGGAGGACACTAAACATAAGCTTTGGATTGGTACACAGGGCGCAGGACTGGCTATCCTGGATCGGAAAACGAACAAACTGCGTTCAATTGGACCAGATTACAGGAACAGATCAGCGCTCAGCAGCAGTCACATCAATCATTTGTTTGAGGACAGCAACCAAGACTTATGGATCGCGACAAATCAGGGCATCACAATTTTAAACGTTCGAAAAAAAGAGTTTAAAAAGCTAACTATTCCAGGTAAAACTCAAGTGGATGTACGAACCATTCGCGAAGATAGCAAGGGAAACAAATGGATTGCTACGGAGGGAAACGGTATCTTCATGTACACTCCCAGTACCGGGAAATTTAAAAGCTATTCCCATTTGGAGAAGCAAAGTTCGAGCTTGGGAAGTAACCTGGTGAGAACCTTGATGATCGACAATAAAGAAAGAATTTGGTCGGGTTGTGTCACCGGAGGCCTTAATCTGCTTGATTCCAAAACAAATACATTTCACCGTTATATTTCAGACCGGACCGTGTCTGCCATATTCCAGGACAACCAGGGAAATCTCTGGACTGGAACTCATCGAGGGGGAGTCTACCTATATGCCCCTAACGCGCAAAAGTTTAACATCGTCCGACAGCCTACTTCTCCTCATATACTTAGCAACAATGATATCAGAGCTTTTTTTGAAGATAAGAAAGGTAATATTTGGATAGGCACCGATGGAGGAGGCTTGAGCAAATATAACCCGGGAAGCGCGTCAGCAACGAAATTCCGGCACCGATCCGCAGATCCAAATTCCTTGGGCTCCGATTTCATTCTGGATATTGTGGGTGATAGCAATTCAAACATTTGGATTTCTTCCTGGGCAGGTGGGATTAGCTTCTACAACGCAAAGACCAACCAGTTTACACGTTACGTAAATGATCCTAGCAACAGCACTTCGATCAGCTCCAATTATGTCCACAAAATGATTCCAGACGAAAAGGGAAATTTTTGGGTGGGAACGTATTTTGGAGGTTTAAATTATTTAAACACAGCAACAAATACTTTTACCCGCTTTACTTCCAACCGGAATAATCCAACTTCGATGTGGGGTAAAAATGTAATATCCATGTGTGAAGATGTAAAGAAAGGCAATCTTTGGATCGGTACTGATGATGCAGGGTTGAACTATTACGACAAGGCATCGCAACGCTTTAAGCATTATTTCGTGAATGAGTCGGGACCACGTGAAATACGCATAATTTTCAAAGATCGCAAAAGCAGGATCTGGCTTGGCGCGAAAGGCATGTACCTTTACAACAGGAAAAAAGACCGGTTTGAACGCTACAATAAAGCCACTTCTCTCAACACAGATTTTATCAAAGGCATTCTCGAGGACAACCAGGGCCTTTTTTGGATATCCACATTGAACGGTATCGTTTGTTTAAATCCTGAAAAAGGTACCAGCAGACGATTCAACACCTCGGATGGTTTGCAAAGTCTGGAATTTGAAGCAAATGCAGTGTTGAAAACCCGAAAAGGTGAAATGTATTTTGGAGGCATCAATGGCTACAACTACTTTCACCCTGACAAGATCCCGATGAATAACTTTATTCCCCCTGTTTATTTCACGGAGCTCTTAATTTTTAACAAAAAGGTGATCCCACTGACAGACAAATCGCCATTAAAGCAGGACATTCCATTTGTTTCCAGGCTCTATCTCAACTACAAACAATCGTCCTTTTCACTGAGTTACGCCGCTTTGAACTTTACTTCACCCAATAACAATCAATATGCCTATAAGCTGGAAGGATTTGACAAGGACTGGAACTACGTTGGGAATACCACCAAAGCATCTTACACAAACTTAAACGCCGGTAAATATAATTTAAAAGTGAAAGCAGCTAATAATGACGGCTTATGGAGTGAGCGGGTTGCAAGCATCTCGATCAACATTACACCGCCCTTCTGGCAAACACTTTGGTTCCAATTGTTGGTAGGAACATTAATTATTGGCTCAATTTACTATGTGCTTTCCTTGAAACGGAAACTCGAGTTGGAAAAACTGGAAGAAAAGAAAAAGGACGAGATACACCAGGTGCAACTTGAGTTCTTCACCAATATATCTCACGAATTCAGAACGCCACTTGCCTTAATAACGGGCCGATTGGAAAGGTTGGTCAAGGAGAATAAAAACAGCAGTTTGCTACCTCATATCCGTTCTCTCTTTAAAAACTCCGCTTATTTATTGAACTTGCTGAATGAGCTGATGGATTTTAGAAAGGTTGAGTCGGGTGTGTTGCAATTGAACGTATCAAAAGGGAACCTAAGCTCGTTTTTAGATGAGCTTGCCGAAGAGTTTGTCATTTTGGCACAGGAGAAAAACATTCAACTTTCCATAAAAAAACATCACGAACAACCTGATGCCTGGTTCGACCGGCAGGTATTAGAGAAAATTGTCACAAACCTGATCCATAATGCTATCAAATACACTCCGAAAGGGGGTGAGATCGAGGTTGAAATTTTGAAAGACATTCCGGAAGAACTTAGTTTTGAGCATCAGTTATTCATCAAAAGCGGATATCAAGCTTTTGAAACTGTAGCAATCCGGGTGAAAGATTCAGGCGTTGGAATAACAGCAGATTCGTTGAAATTTCTTTTTGAGCGATTTTATAGGATAACCGATGCACACCTGGGCTCAGGGGTTGGTTTAGCCTTTGTAAAGAGCCTGGCTTTGTTGCACAAAGGTAACATCTATGTCTCGAGCGAGAAAAATCAAGGTACTGAAATTATCATTTCGATTCCATGTGCACAAAAGGATTATTCCGCAATCGAGCAGAGAACCATACAAGTAACAGCCTGTGCTGACCATCTGGAAAGTATAGTAATTGAATCAGAAATCGGCGTGTTCGACCAATTACCGCTTCCTGAAATAAGCGAGCGGATATTTTCGTCAGCAACTAAGCGACATTTGCTTTTAGTTGAAGACAATGAGGAGATGCGGAGCATGCTGAAAGAGTTTCTATCTACCTACTTTCATGTTACCGAAGCTACCAACGGCATAGAAGGACATAGCAAAGTGAAAGAAGAATTTCCTGAGCTGATCATCAGCGACCTGATGATGGAAGGGATGGATGGTATAGCGTTTTGTAAAATGATCCGGGAAGACGTTGAAACGTCGCATATCCCATTTATCATGTTGACTGCCAAAGGTTCAATTGATTCACAGATCACCGGCATCGAAACCGGTGCTGATTTCTATTTCACGAAACCGGTAAACGTACAGCTGCTGTTGTTAACGATTAAAAATATCTTTGACCAAAGACAGAAGCTTAAAGATCATTATGTTAAGGGCCACAGGACCGAATTGCAAGATCTCGCCCACTCCACCATGGAAAGACAGTTTATGGACAAAATTCTGGCTATAATTGAACAGAATATAGAAGATCCTAATTTGGATACTGATCTTTTATGCCGCGAGATCGCGATGAGCAAAACCAGTTTGTACCATAAGCTAAAAAGCATCACTGGAAATTCCATCTCTGAATTTATACGCTCTGTGCGGTTAAATCGGGCCAAAGAAATCATGGCAAATGAAGACGTCCTGATCAACGAAGTGATGTTCAGGGTTGGAATCCAAACTCAATCTTATTTCACTAAAGTGTTTAAGAATGAGTTTGGAATCACACCGAGACAGTATTTGCAGGAAATTAGGTCGAAATAATCTATTCGACCAGAAAGGCATCCATAGCTTTCGTCGGTCGCCCATCATCACCCCAGGCGCTTAAAGGATACCGGCTCCAACTCCTGGCACCTTGCGGCTCCCAATAGATCACTCCCAAACCTTTACCATTTGGAACCGCTTTAACTTTACGCTGTACGGCTACCAGCATGTCATAAGTATTCTGCGCTTCTTTGTCCTCTCCTCCCACTTCTACCACCATCACTTCCTTTCCATATCGATCTGCAAGATTATTCATGTTCGACGCCAGATCTTCAATAGATAAAGTATAATCCGGCTTCCCTTTTAACCACCAGGGATAGTACGACAGCCCGATCACATCGTATTTAGCACCATGTTTGCGTGCGTTATCAAACCAGCCCACAAACCGGGCACTATCGTTACCGCGGTCTATATGCAGGATGACCTTCGATGCAGGGCTAACCGCTTTAATGGCATCATAGCCTTTGTTGATCAACTGGGCCAGCTGGGGCCAGTTTGAGGTCTTTCCTTCGGGGTAGATCATCCCTCCCGGGGTTTCATTGCCTACCTGTACCCATTCGGCTGTTACGCCCGCCTTCTTGATGGCGGACATTACATCGTAAGTATAGTCGTAAACATCTTTCAAAAGTGTCGGAAAGTCGTGCCCTTCCCATGCAGCCGGCTTTTTCTGCTTACTCGGATCAGCCCAACTGTCGCTATAATGGAAATTTATCATCACCCGCATCCCCCACTTCTTCGCCCGCACGGCCATTGCAACAGTTTCATCTTTACCATTATACCCACTGCTTCGACTACTATCAGGATTTACCCAGGTGCGCAGACGGATCGTATTGATGCCATGATCCTTCAAAATTTTAAAGCAATCCTGTTCCGTGCCATCGTCACCATAGAACTTGTAACCTGTAGCTTCCATCTGTTGAAGCCATCCGATATCTGCGCCCTTTGCAAATGACCGGGCATCTGATTTGCTGTGTCTTAAGGTGTTGCACGAGGTGAGAAAAACCACAGCAGCAAGTAATAAAAAATTGTTACGTTTCATTTAAGCTTGGTTAGTTTATTAAATATTGTTTGTTGATTGCGAAGTAAGTTTAACTTCTCCGCTTTTTAATCCGTTACCTTCAACGGTAAGTTTTATCTCGCCGGGAATCGTGTCCGACTGTACCAGCACCACCAGTTTTCCATTGAAAAGCTTCATGGTTGGAAGATGGAACATTTCAAGCGAAGTGGCGTCACCGTTACACGCAGCTCTGAATTTCCCGCTTCCACTTACTTTGAAATTCAACTGTTGATTTACATTTGGACATTGATTTCCTTGTTTATCGACTACAGAAACCGTGACAAAAGAGATGTCTTTTCCATCTGCATCAATCTTCTGCCGATCAGGCTCAAGTACCAGACGGTAAGGCTTTCCAGCCGTCACCAAGCTCTTTTCCGCAGCAGGCTTTCCGTTTTTATCATACGCGATCACCTTAACCGTTCCAGGCTCGTACTTCACGTCCATCCACATCAAGCGATAGCGACTTTGAAGTGAAGAATCATTTTTTTGCTGCACGCCCATGCTTTTTCCGTTAATAAATAGCTCGGCACGATCAAAATTGGTATACACAAAGATCGGTGTGGTCTGGCCTTCGCGTCCGGCCCAGTTCCAGTGTGGCAAAATGTGAAGGGTGTGATCAACGGTATTCCATCTGCTGCGATACAGATAATAACGGTCTTTGGGTAAGCCGGCCAAATCATTAATACCGAAGTAAGAACTACGCGATGGCCAAAAGTTATCATAGGGAGTAGGTTCTCCAAGGTAATCAAAGCCTGTCCATACAAATTCCCCAATCACCCACGGTTTTGTATCCTGAAGAATGAAGTCGTCCTCCGGAAGGTTTGACCAACTGCAATATTCCAGATCGTAGGATGAACTTTGCAGGTCGTCATAGGTTTTGGACATTGCCTTTACCACCGGAAACTTATACACTCCTCTTGAACTTACTGTGGAAGCAGTTTCTGATCCTAAAATAAAACCCTGTGGAAACTGTTTATACGCATCCTCATAAAGATGGGTACGGTAGTTCAATCCGGGCACATCCAAAACTGCTCCGAAGCCTGAGGCCATCGTTGCTTTCACCTGGTCCATCCCAACCGTGACCGGGCGCGTCGGGTCTTCCCGATGGAAAATATCCTGAAGCCATTTAGCTCTTTTTACACCTTCCGAACCGTGCTGATCAGGCACTTCGTTGCCCGCACTCCACATCACTATAGAAGGATGGTTGCGGGTTGCATGTATCAGATTTACAACATCCTTTTCGGCATCGGTATTGAAAAAAAGGTTGTATCCGTTCTTTACTTTTGGACGTGCCCACTCATCGAAAGTTTCTGCAAGGAACATAAATCCCATCTCATCGCACAATTCCAGTTGTTCAAGTGAGGGCATATTGTGTGCGCTCCGGACTGCATCACAACCCATGTCTTTCAATATGCTCAATTGTCGTCTCAGTGCAGCAATGTTAACAGCCGTGCCCAGTGGACCAAGGTCATGATGGAGACAAACTCCTTTAAACTTTCTTGACTTTCCATTCAGACTGAAACCGGTCTCGGGCTTATAGCTAATTTGCCGTATACCAAAGCGGGTGCTGGTTTCATCTTTCAATACATCGCCCTGATAGAGCCGTGTGATCGCTTTGTAAAGATATGGGGATTCAGGGCTCCATAATTTGGGCAAAGGGACCGAAATGTTTTGTTCAAACTCGTTCCCAAAGTTTCTTCGCATCTGGTCTTGTGCAACCGTGTCGCCTTTTGCATCGACTATCAATGTTTCCAGCCGCAGATTTTCACCTGATACCTTAGTTTTAACGTTCACCTTCGCCTGAGCATCCGAAATATATGGAGTAGTGATGAAAGTACCCCACTGTTCAATACGCGCCTTATTTTTTATGATGATGCGCACGTTTCTATAGAGTCCTGCGCCAGGATACCAGCGGGATGCCATTCCCCGATTGGAAAGGTGCACTGCCAGCGTATTTTTTTTACCGGCCTTAATTTCTTTAGTGATGTCAAAGTAAAAGTAACTGTATCCGTAGTTCCATTCGCCTACTTTTTCACCGTTTATATATACTTTTGGCTCACTCATAGCGCCTTCAAACAGGATCAAAACTTGTTGTCCTTCATCAATTTCGGGCATTTCAATGTAGTTTCGATACCAGCCGTCGCCAATATGCGGCAATGAGCCGGTTCTTCCTGTCTTTTCGGTGGCTCTATTTTCGCCGTTTTGGGTTATAGCAACCACCTGCTTATCCACTTCTTTGTCGAAGGGGCCGTATATGGCCCAATCGTGCGGTACGGATACTGTTTCCCATTGTTTATCATCGAAGTGGGTTTGTTGTGCCCCATCGGCCATTCCTTTATGGAATTTCCAACCGGTCGATAGCTCCATAATCTTGCGCGGTTGCGAAAACGCCTTTAGGGAGAAAAGGATGGAAATAAATAGCAGAGTTTTTAGTTTCATATGTAGTTTAAGTATAGCATATTTTATGGAAAGCTTCTCGTGTTTCCGAAAAATACAACACGAGAAGCCAACCCTAAAGTCGAATTAGGACAAGTTAATAGCCTAATGTTTGCTCCATCCCACGGTCGAGCATGTATTGAGGAACCGGAAACAGACCAATGCCAGGCTGCGGCGTTTTTCCCGCGGCGGTAAGTGCCTGAGTGAATTTACCCATTCGTATTAAATCTACCCGACGCTGTCCTTCAAAGAAAAGCTCCCAACCTCTTTCGCGCAAAATCGCGTCTTTGAACGGCACTCCGGAACCGATCTCTGCGCCCGTAAGATCAGAAAGACCGGCTCTTCTTCTAACCTTGTTGACAAACTCCTGGGCTTCAAGTGTAGCGCCCTGTTGCTCATTGATCGCCTCAGCTAACATCAGCAATACATCGGCGTATCGACAAACCGGAAGATCATTACCTGCAAAAGCTGTAGGATCATCATCCGGATATTTGTTGATGATCGCTCCCCGTAATCCACTTGCACAATCCCGGACCAGACCTGTGGGGTTTCCACTGGAAGAAACTGCTGCATAAGAGGGAACCAGGAGCTCGCGACGTTTATCTATAGGATCGAAGCTATCGTAAAATGACCAGGTAGCCATAAATGCACCGATACCAGCACCTGCCCAACCTCCCTGGCGTTTGCCTCCAGGCGACGAGATATTTCCCGGATAATCTGCAGGGTACGTATAAAATGACCAGGCGTTAAAATTTCCAAGATTATCGTTACCATTGGCAGCGGGGTCACAGGATATCGCCCATATCGTTTCCTTATTTTTCTCCGTTGCCACTTTAAATAAGCTTGCGTAATCATCTACGAGATCATATCCCAAGGCAAGTAGTTCTCTACCTGCTTTCTCTGCATCCTCCCAATTCTTTTCGTGCAAGTTTAAGCGCATCAGGAACGTTAAAGCAGCACCTTTATTAAACCTTCCATAGTCAGCTGGATCCAGGGGCAGGTTATCCGCTGCAAAACGGAGATCGTCTGCAACACGGGTAACATACTTCGCGCGTTCGGGCCGTTTCATGTTATTTTCCGCTTCGGTCCTGATCAGTGCCGGGTCATCGATATAGGGTACAGGACCATACATGGTGAGGAGATTATACATTAGGATTCCCCTGGCAGCACGTGCTTCGGCTTCATACTTGATTTTATTTGCAGCAATCACGGCAGTCGAAGCATTTATATCCGCAATAATCCTGGTAATTTTTGTAATGAAGCGAATTTTTTCCAGGTGATTCCTCCTGCTGTTCACTGTCTTCATAAAATTAAAGTCTGCCTTACTAAAGGAATCAAAAAAGCCTCCCCACTCGGGAAAATAAGCAATTTGTTCACTGGGATAATCGTTGAGAAATATATTCGAGAACTCTACCCCGAAGAATTGATCGCCCGTGATCCCGCCATCATTATATGACCATTTTGAAGTAAACAGCTCGTAAACACTGGTAGAGAGCGCAGCAAAATCTGCCTCTGTTTTCGGGAAAGTTGATGGAGTTAGTGAACCTGGAAGTTCTGCATCAAGGCCTTTTTTGCACCCAGACAAAATTGCGAAGCTTAAGCCTGCAAGTAATAATATCTTTTTCATGATTGTTATGTTTTAAAACCCTGCTTTAAACCCAATTGAATACGTGGTGGCCATCGGATACGGCGCAGGCCCACCCTTTCTCGCTTCGGCCTGAACTTCAGGGTCAGCAATCTTGTAGTTCGTGATGATGAACGGATTCTGAATGTCCAGAAACAGTCGCAGATTTCTTACGTATTTGCTGATGAAAGACTGGTTCAAGGTATAGCCCATAGCGATATTGCGACAGCGGATAAAATCCGTTTTCTGAAGGTCCACGTCCAGACCTGCCGGTAAACCCAAAGCTGCCTGATCAAAGGCAACACCAGGAATGGTGCCGTTAGGATTGGAAGCAGTCCAGACATCTGCAAGTTCAGCTATCCCGCTTTGCGCACCTGAAAGTATATTTTGAGGATTTGCCCATGCCCGCAGGTTATTGAATCCATAAGCTCCTTTACTACCATAAAAGAAAATGTTCAGGTCAAAGTTTTTATAACTGAAAGTATTACCGAAACCTACCGTAAGATCAGGATTAGAGTCGTACCTGACGATATCCGCCGCGGTCAGCTTTGCGTCACCGTCCAGATCAACTATCCTGGGATTCCCCGGCAACTGTCCTCTGGCTGGCAGCGTTTTCTGAGCGTCAGTTAAAATCTCTCCAGGTTGAATGAGGCCATTGGTCCTGAACACGTAAATCGAGTTTACCGGATCGGTGATCTGGGCCCCTTGTGCCAAAACTTCGAATGGAAACCGTTCTTTATGCTGGAACTTCACATGTGTTAGATTTAGCGTACTGTTCCATTTGAAGTTATTGGAGGATATGTTAGATGTTGTCACACCTACTTCCCAACCTTTCCTTACCCGGTGAGCACCATTAACTGGCTGTGTACCAAAAAAACTTAAGGGGGCTGTAGGTGCATCTTCGCTTATATTCCGGGTCATATCATCCTGAAATAGATCAATAGCGCCACTGATTCTATTGTTTAGAATTGCAAAGTCCAGACCCACGTTTTTGTTCACGGTTTTTGGCCATTGCAGGTCGGGACGGTCAAACTGACTTAAAGCGTACGGATAGAGTTGGGTTCCCCCACTGTTGAAACTGATTAATGAATTATCTGGTCCATATGAAGCGTAAGCAAAGCCGAACGCCTCACCTGTCGTACCCATACTTGCTCTGATCTTCAAAAGACTGATGAAACTAACGTCTTTGAGAAAGGGCTCATTCGAAACTTTCCAGGCTACAGAAGCAGTAGGGAAGAAAGAATACTTGTTCTCAGGAAAAAATTGGCTGAAACCATCATATCGACCTGTAAATTGTACTACATAGCGATCCAGAATATCAAAACTTGCTCTTCCGAAATACGATCGTTTCTTATCGGCATATCGACTTGAATTGACCGTAATGGCGCCGGTCCCCGATCCTAGCCGATCCGTATTGATCCCGTCTTTCATATCGGCGCTGGCAGCCCCGAAAGTCAGGTAATCATTTGTATATTGTCCGATGCCGCCCATAAACTCAACTTTCAGCTGATCGTCGAGTAAGTTTTTTTGATAACTTAGCGTAGCTTCCATCGTTTGCAATTGGCGTTCCGCTTGATTCCTGGAACCTCTCGGTCTGTAAAGTTGATAATAAAAGGTTGTAGAAGGCACAAAGAAATCACGGTTACTGGACTCGAAATTGTTTCCGTAAAGCAGCTTTCCTTTCAAATCATTTCCAAGTATCTTAATCTCGGCAGACAATGTGGTGTTCAAATTATTTAACGAAGTTTTGTCTTTAATATCGAGTAGTGATACTGGATTACCCGTAACCTGGAACAGGCTATAATTACCCTCAGCATCATAAACCGGAATGATGCGCGGGTAAGCAACAGCTGCCTGTAAAGATCCAAACGCCTGAGATCCTGCGTTTCCGCTCTGCCATCCGGCAGTTGAATTGAGATAATTGGTTTTGCCACCGGAGACGATGGCATTTAATCCGAGCCATTCTGTAAATTTAAAATTCAGGTTCATCCGTCCTGTGTACCTGGACATACCTGATTTTTTAACTGTACCATCCTGACCAAAATAGCCTCCTGAAACGTAGTAAGTAAGCTTATCACTTCCACCGGAAATGCTTAGATTATGATTGTCAACCGATCCGTTACGCAACACCAGATCCATCCAGTCAGTCCCCTCTCCTGCACTTTGAATTTCCGAGGGTGTATATTTAGGAGCCAAGGTACCTGGCGCAACAGTTCCATAAGGAGCCATTTTGTTGTCAAAAAGATATTTATCGAATGCCAGGCGGTTATATTGCTCCATGTAGGCATGAGCAGCCAAGGGTTCGAGATACTTCTGGTTGGCCACAAAAGATCGGGATCCGTCATAATTTACGGATGTCCGTCCCAGCTTTCCCTTCTTAGTTGTAATCAGTACAACGCCGTTTGCCGCATTTACGCCGTAGATCCCTGCACTTGCATCTTTCAAAAATTCCATGGACTCGATATCGTCGGGGTTGAGGCCGGCAAAACCACCACGCCGAACGCCGTTCAGTTCGTTTGCGACACCACTGTTGCCCGGTTCCAGCCCATCATAAGGCATGACGACACCATCGATTACG
This sequence comes from Pedobacter sp., assembly GCA_031179845.1. Classification (GTDB taxonomy): domain Bacteria; phylum Bacteroidota; class Bacteroidia; order Sphingobacteriales; family Sphingobacteriaceae; genus Pedobacter. The sequence goes on along the minus strand of JAPSHM010000091.1, from coordinate 330 downwards.
ATTAAAGGAGCTCCCCTTCCACTGATGGATATATTGATGTTCCCACCAGGTTCAGCACTCCGTTGCACAGCCTGAACCCCAGCTGCCCGGCCGAAGATCAATTGCGCAACAGAACTGTTTGCCGCCTGTGGTACATCTTTGGGATCAATCTTAGCTACCGAAGTGCTGAGATTTTTTCTTGAAGTAGTCCCATATCCTACCACAACAATTTCATTGAGGTCGTTGGCTTTGGCATCAAGCAATACATTGAGTGTTGCACCTTTAACGCTCTGTTCCTGAGTAACAAATCCTACATAGCTAAATGATAAAACTGTTCAACGTCCCGGCCGG
>JAPSHM010000090.1 GCA_031179845.1 Pedobacter sp. | reverse complement strand
AGGTTACGGGGATTATAAAGGACTTACCTACCAACGTCTCCTACAAATTTGACTTTTTAATGCCCTGGTCTCTATTTGAAACACTTCAGCCTTGGGTAAGAAAACCTCAATGGGGTAATTTTAATTGGCAGACGTTAGTTCGCGTAAACGAGCACGCAGATATTTCTCTGATAAACTCCAAGATGAGCGGAATAATTAAAAGGAACGCCAGTAATTCCAATGAAGATGCCTTTGTATTCAAACTGTCGGATAAACACCTGTTTGGAAAATTTGTAAACGGAAAGAGTGTCGGCGGAGACATTGAGCGAATATACTTATTTATTGCCCTGGCAGTCGGCATCCTGCTGATTGCCTGTATCAACTTTATGAACATGGCAACAGCCAAGTCAGAAAAACGGGCAAAGGAAGTGGGATTAAAAAGACAATAGGTGCAAGCCGCTGGTCATTGATCTTCCAATTCATGACTGAATCCCTCCTACTGACAGTCGTAAGTGTATTGGTCGCGGTCGTACTGGTCGAAGTACTACTTCCTACATTTAATAACCTACTAAACATTAAGCTAAGTATCAATTATTACAGCAGCGGTTATTGGCTAGGTATGCTGTTGGTGATCCTGTTCACAGGCATCTTATCTGGAAGCTATCCTGCGCTTTACCTCTCCTCTTTTAATCCTATACAAACTTTAAAAAGAAATACCACAAATGCGAAGGCGATTCCCATTAGTTTAAGGCAGGTATTGGTTATCGGACAATTCACTTTTGCGATCATCCTGATCATTGCTACACTGGTTATTTATCAGCAGGTCCAGTTTATTAAGGATCGGCCAGTCGGCTACGACATTAGTCTGTTGGCTGAGATGCCCCAGGATGGTGAGCTGGGAAAGAAGTTCAACCTTTTCAAATCTGAGTTGCTAAAGTCAGGTGCTGTAACGGCCCTGTGCCAATCGTCCGGAAGTTTATCCAATGATGGTTCCAGTTTTTGGAATTTCGAATGGCCTGGAATGACGGAAGCTGAAAAACAAGTCATGTTTAATCAGATCGCTACTACCTACGACTTTACAAAAACAAATGGAATAACAATTGTAGCTGGCAGGGATTTCTCCAAAGCGCACGCTTCTGATACTGCAGCACTTTTACTGAGCAGCTCTGCGGTGAAAATAATGGGTTTAAAAGACCCGATAGGTACGCCAGTGAAATACCATGGAAACGATTTTACAGTAGTGGGTGTTTTCAAAGATTTCATTTGGGGCTCACCATATTATACGGATCGTCCTATGGTGATTGCTTTTACTGAAGGATGGGGCGGCCAAATCACTATGCGCCTTAATCCGAATAACAGCATCAGTAAAAATGTGGAATTGATCACGCAAGTGACCAAACAAATCAATCCGGCTTATCCGGTAGACCTGAAGTTTGTCAACGACCTATTTGCCACTAAGCTTCAGGATGAAAGGGTGCTTGGGATCTTATCGAACCTATTTGGCGGACTTGCCATATTCATTTCCTGCCTTGGGCTTTTTGGGCTTTCAGCCTATAGCGCCGAGCAGCGGACTAAAGAACTTGGGGTCCGCAAAGTTCTAGGGGCATCTACAGCTAGCATTATTCAGTTGCTTTCTATGTCGTTTATGAAAATGATTCTGGTGGCCGTGATCATTGGCGTGCCGGCTGCCGTTTATCTAATGAACAAATGGTTAAGCAATTTCGAATTCCGCACCTCTATCTCCTGGTGGATTATAGCTGCTGCGATATTCAGTACAAGCATCGTTGCTTTTTTGACGGTGAGCTTTCAAGCCTATAAAGCAGCGAAAGCCAATCCGGTCGATGCCTTGAAATACGAATAATTTAATCTTGTCTGCGAATGTTTAAACTAAACCTCAAAATAGCACTACGGAACCTTTGGAGAAACAAGGTCATCACTATGATCAATGTTGGCGGACTGTCGGTTGCGCTTGCCTCGTTTATCTTGATGATCATGTATGTCACCTACGAAACGAGTTACGATAAAGATAACCCCGGGTACCATCGCATCTATATCGTCGGACGCAGTCTGCCAGAATCTAACACCAATTACACATCAGCACCTTTAGCAAAAGCAATTAAAGACAACTTCCCCGAAGTGGAAGCTGTGGGAAAAACAAGGAAGGGTGGCTTCGAATTCGCCATTACAAGCGGTGGCAATACTGTCTTCGCATCAAACTACCTGATGATCGATTATGAAGCGGTAAAAATGTTAAACATCAAGCCCGAACGTGGACTTGAAGTGCCACCTGGAGGAGACCGGGCGCTCTTTTACCTAAGCAAAAAACTTGTACAGGTACTATTTCCTCATAAGAAAGACAAAAAACCGGAGATGGTCGGGGTTGGCAGTAAGGCTGCAGGCCAGTCAGGCGAACTTCGCGGCGCCATTGAAGCCAATCCCCATTCTACTATTACATTTGACGCCCTCTCCGTCAGAAAAGAGTTGGGGGAAGGTGAAGACTATGGAAACAACAACTATAACACTTATATTCAGGTGAAGGAAGGAACTGATATTTCCGCGCTTGAAAGGAAGATCAACAACCTGTATAAAATTAGATTAAAAGAATCCGGCGTAGATCTTAATGCAGTCGACTTTAAAGAGACTACCATCTTTTTGGACCCGTTAAAGAACCTCCACTTGAGGCCAAAGGCAGCTAATGACGCAAGCTATAAAGTGCTCCTGGCATTGTCAGTCCTGGCGGTTATGATTCTGGTCATTGCCTGCATAAACTTTACTAATCTGAGCATCGCACAGGCCACAAAGAGAGCTAAGGAAGTAGGTGTAAAAAAAGTGCTGGGGGTGTATCGTCACCAGTTGACCTTCCAGTTCGTAACTGAAATATTCCTGCAGTGTACAATAGCCACGATCTTCGGATTAATCCTTGCTGAACTATTGCTCCCCTGGTTTAACGGTTTATTCAATGTTTCCCTGAGCATATGGAACTGGCAAAACGACTTGTTCTATCAGCTTCCGGTTGTCTTGCTGCTAATCACTTCAATCGCTGGGGTCTACCCTGCTATGGTGCTTTCGGGCTTTAAGCCTGTCATGGTATTAAAAGGCAACTTTCAAACTGGCAAAGACACCTACTGGCTTCGCAATGCCTTGCTGGTAGTTCAGTTTAGTGTTGCAGTGATATTCATGATCGGATTGATGATCATCAGTACGCAACTCAACTACATGCGTACCCAGGATACGGGGTTTGACACCAAGCAGGTAGTGTTTATCAAAAATATGATGATCTATTCCGATCCAAAGGTTTTTGCGCCTGTCCGTGATAAGATAATGAAAATACCCGGTGTAGAATCGGTCACTGTAGCCAGCAATATCCCCGATGGAACAGAAAATGGATCTAACGGATTTCGTTCAAACGGGACTGAAGCTACTATAGATGTTTTAGGAGTAGGATTTGACTATTTCGAAACGCTTAACGTTAAGCTGGCGGAAGGCAGGTTCTTCTCAACTACCTTTAAAACTGATACGGCTAACTCAGCAATATTGAACGAATCGGCGGTAGCTAAATTTGGTTTGGTAGACCCGATAGGCAAAACGATCAGAGGATGTGATATAGATTACAAAATCGTGGGAGTAGTGAAGGACTATAAAGCACAGGGTTTTGAGGTACCTGTTCAGCCGACTATATATGCCATAAAAGATCCCTGTGGCAGCATGAAGATCCAGGTGATGGTCAAAATTGATCAGAACCAAATGACAGCAGCCCTGGCAACTTTAAAAGCGCAGTGGCCGCAGATCAACAAGATGGATGGCGACTATTTCAGGTACTATTTTCTGAATGACTTGTATGGCAAGCTATTCTACAAGCAGGAACAGTTGCAATCTGTATTTTTTGCGGCTGCTTGTTTAACGATCTTCATTGCACTCCTCGGGTTGTTTGCTTTCGCAAAATACATGACAAACAACAGGAAGAAAGAAATTGCGGTTCGTAAGATATTAGGTGCCAGTGATGTCCAAATTCTGAAATTACTGAACACTTCATTTTTTATCGTGGTCCTGATCGCGAATCTGATTTCCTGGCCTGTCGCCTATATTTTAACTAAAGCCTGGCTGTCAACTTTTGCTTACAGAATAGACGTGCCGGTATTGCCGTTTATGATCAGCGCCGTAATAACCACTATTTTAACAGTGATCACAGTGAGCTTACAGGCATCGAGGGCAGTCAAAGCAAACCCTGTGGACGCACTTAATTATGAATAGCCAACTCCCTCCCTTTCACCACAACTTCAAAATCTTCAGACATTTCGGCATCATACACCCGGAAACAAATCTCCCAGGGATCCCGCACCAAATTCATGATATAAGTCCTAAACAACTTTTCAAAACGTTCAAAATCAACATCAGCCTTACAAACTACAAGGTAATGGCGATCTCCCTGGGCAATCGTTTCCTGTACATAAGCCTCCCAGTGCGTTTTGATCTCCATCGGCAAACGGTTGAAATACTGCGCATCAATCAAAGCACCAATTTTTTCAACTAATTCTTGCGGGATGCTAGTCATCCCTTTCACATACCATAAGCCCTCCAGCTTTTCCATGCTATAGATCAATTCGCCTGCATTAACAACTCGCCATGGCTCACCGGCTCGAAACTGCACTACCTGGTAGACCACACCATCCAGTCCTTCCGGGAAATAATCCAACTCAATCATCTGTCCTCTGATCCTGTTTTTTCAACAACTCAAGCTTTCTACTTTCGTATACATCCGAGCGTTGCAATGAATTGAATCTAATAAACCTTTGATGTGTTACTACTTCATTTTTAGCAAACAGTTCAACTTCTCTCATGGCAATATAAATCTAGGTCCTACAAAAGTAAGCCAATTTGAAATAAAATACTAATATTATTAGTTTTATTGATTTTATCTAATAGATTTGCTAAAGAACAACGGCAACGTTCTACATTATTCTTATAATTGAAATCTATGGAAAAAACAGATATTAAGGTCAGCGCAGACCTTCAGAAATTTATTGACATATTTGAACCCAATAAATTCAAAATGCTTGCGAGAGGTATTGAAATCAGAGGTATCCATGATGTACACCGCAGCATTGAACTGGCTAATGCATTAATTGAGCGCATGAAATTGAAACTTGTTGTAAATCATTCTGCTGAAATGGCAATGTACAGAAGTTTTGAAGTGGTTAATGCTTAATCTAGTTGTAGCCGGATATTGTCAGCTTGTCGCTAAGTGTTTATGATGTTGTTTACAATTGATCTAATAACCTCTGATAGCTTGTCTTAACCATAAAGTCAAAATAATGAGCAGTGTTGAACCAATAAAATAAAGTACAACAATCCAACCACCTTTGACTTTCTGCCTTCTTGTTTCGTTTGAGTACTTTTCAAAGATAGAATCATGAAGACCAGATTTTTTCAAGCGAGAACGAAATAGAACAAATAATGGCACAATAAATATGAAGGGCCAAAACCACCCTATTCCACGCCCAACAGGAAAAGTTAATCGAACGTTTAACCCGACAGAAAATAATAAAGTTACCAAAGCCAAAAGATTGAAATATGCAAAGGTAAACATGACAGCAAATGTTCTGAATAGCGGAATGGAACTGCTATCAGAGAAATAGCAAAATATTCGAAAATAATAATATGTAAAAAACCACATCTATAAAAACGTTCCGTTATCGTAAAGTTAGTATTTTGTTACTGTTTTACAAGAGCAGTAATTTTTGCCTAGGGTCGGTTTCAAAATTCCATAGCCATTCTGTATCTTAGTCTCCAAAAAATAATTAATGAGCTCAAATCAGAATAAACATTTAAGGCTCGCCATAGTGTTGCTTCCTTTGTTAATTTTTTTGACCTCATTGACACAGGATGGATTCAGCTACCAGTATATTGAGGTAGAAATGCAAAAAAGTTACTTGCTACTGTTAGTAGGCGGAATGGCTTTTATCGGCGGCGGGCTATTTGAAACGCTAATTTGACTAGCCAATCCAATTGCGCTGGTCGCGATGATTCACTTTCTTTCTGAAAGCAAAACCGTGGTTAAAATAGAACCTGTTCTAAAAACCGTAATTCCAAAACCTGAACCCCGCAGCTATTGGCTCTCTGCACTGGCAGCAGTAATTGCCTGGTCATTTAGTTTTTGGAATGAAGTGCTGGCTTCTGAAAGCGGAAAAATGGGTGAGATTCTTAGTCTAGAACCCGGATATTGGCTTTGGGTATCCAGCTTTACTATACTAGCCCTGGGCATCAATTATTACCATTTTCAGCTCAGAATTAAATAACCAATTATCATTCTAATTTAAATACTTATAGATTGTAATGATAGAAATAAAGAAAATAGAATTTTTGAAACTGAAAACATGCTTACATTACTGTAAGAAGTTTCATTGAGAACGAATCGCCTGATGATCTGGGATCGCTCAAAACTGAAATTGCAAATGACTTGGGACTATTTTGAATTGGTGAATATGCCAAGCCTGCTACGTCCGATCTCTAGGAAGTCATCATTTCAATTGTACTCAGCAGAACTTTCATTAAGCACTTGGTAAGCGACATAATTGTCAAAAAAGATCTCATAATACGGAGCCTCCCTATCTATAGAAACAGAGTATAATTTAATTCATCTCTAATCACAAGATCTTCAATCAGATGTAGACTAATCAATTTAGCATATTAACTTGTTAGTAAAATATATTACCAATATTTTTGGTAATATTGATTTTAACTTCTAAACTTGTATGCTAATATTAAATTTCACATTATGTACAGACACATCGAAGATTTCATTAAAGACTGGGAACAGGAAACTCAGGGAACCCTTAAAATTCTTTCCGCTATCACCGAATCTACCCGAAAAGAAAAAATACATTCCGATGTCCGTTCGTTGGGACGGATTGGTTGGCATCTAACCCAAACCCTTACTGAAATGGGGCATAAGGCTGGATTATTTACCGAAGACGAACTAGAGCATATCTTACCCCCATTGGAGTATAAAGAATTGATCAGTCTGTATCAGGAATATTGTGGAATGTTCGTCAATGCAGTTCGGTCTAAATGGACAGACTCTAGTTTAGTGGATCAGGTAGCAATGTATGGAGAACAGTGGGAGAAAGGAAAAGTATTGCGGATAGTCCTGGCTCATCAAAGCCATCATCGCGGACAGATGACTGTCATCATGCGAATGCTCGATTTGGTAGTACCAGGATTTTATGGGCCTGCTAAAGAAGAATGGGCAGAATTTGGCATGATAGCTCCCGACTAGCTATCGAATCGGTAGCTAGTCATTGAGCACTGCTGGCAAAATATAGTTTTCCATCATTTTGTCTACCTGCGAATGTGCATAAGCGGTACCGTAGGCAGTAGCCGTGATCACTATTACTAGCGGCTGGTCTTTAAAAACGTAGATTTTATTGCCTCCGTTACCTGCACAATAAAAAGTTTCATATTCCTTACCTGCCACCTTATAATTTTTATTCCAAAACAGGTAGCCGTAATATTCACCTGTACGTCCTGTAATCGATCTGTGTTTCGTAAAGGTTTTGCGGACCCATTCTTCCGGGATGATCTGCTTGCCATTCCATTTTCCTTCATTTTTATACAGCTGTCCGTATTTGGCAAAATCCAGCGCATTCATTTGAATACCGCCAGCAGTATTGGGTACTTGCTGCGGCGTAAAGGGCCATTTGTAATTGATAATTGATAAAGGTTTGAAAAGTTTTCTATCGGCATAGCGCTCTAGACCACCGGGGACCTGCTTGTTTAAAATGTCTCCAAGCAAGACCACTCCTGCCGTAAAATAATGCCATTCGTTTTTGGCCGCTTCATCTGCGGGCAAACTCAGTGTGAACTTTATCCAATCCGGAGTTACATACATATGTTCTTCATTACCCGGCGAATTTATATCGGCGTCATCTCCTTTAAAAGCTGAACTCATGGCGAGGAGATCTCTGACAGATACATTCTCCTTTGCAGGTGAATGATCGGGCAGTGGTTTGAGGTTGTAAAACTCCTTCAATGTCTGATCTTCATTTTTGAGATATCCTTCTCCTATGGCAATGCCCGCTATTGTCGATGCAAAAGACTTACCAACAGAGCGGGGATCATGAAGAGAGTCCCTGGCTGAACCGTTGAAATACTCTTCAACGAGCAATTTTCCATTTTTTACGACCACAATACTGGTAATGTGTTTATAGAGCCCTTCATCAATACTGCCCTTTAATTCTTTGATCTTGCTGACGTTAAAGTGTTCTTTTGAAACAGGCAGACCCGGATAAGCCTTTATTGTGTTCAAATCAATTTTTGCAATATCGATATGGACCTTCCTATGCACCTGCATCTTCAATTGCCCGGAAGCAATAATATCTCCTGTCTTCAATCCTGACAGATTGATATATGGCCGCAGCTCCATTTTAAGCACATGCGGTCCATCGGTCAATGCACTGTCACCGCCATTCATCATGAACCGATTCCACATCGACTGGGTCCACCAGCTGCTTTTATCGCTAATTAGCGGCTTGCTCATCACAGTAACCGTGTCCTGATGCCAGGACTGAGGGGCGCCGGGTAGTAGGTTTGTCTGATAGATCAATTGGTTATCCACATAAAAAGAAGCCTGATAATTTCCATGCCTGAGCAAAGTATCATGATGTAATTGGGGAGCCAGCTGGTGCAAATAATTAGTCATGGAGTTTTCCATAAAAATGGTCATAAAAAGACCGCTCTTATTGGTTAGCTCATAAATATCTAAAAACTCTGCTCCTTTAAGGTCGGGTACAGACACCGGATTTGAGGAAAATAGGATTTTTCCGATGCTGGCTCGATGCATTGGGGAAGTAATTCCCGCATTTTTTACCAAATCTTTTTGCTGGCCAAAGAGCTGTGCTTTACAATACAGCATGGAAATGAATAATAACGAATAAATGCGCATGGTCAATGAATAAATTAAGTTCAAATCTAGGCAATAAGAAACACCTGAAATAGAACTAGATTAACATGTTCTAAACCGATAAAAGTTTCCTATTGAATGGTTTCCGTTATATTTCCAAAGAATTGCCCTCTACCTAGGTTTTTCATTCCGATTTTTGTTAGCTTATCACCAAACTACGGTTTTATTTGTTATCTATAAACTGTTAGCCTCACAAATAATCATAAAAACGTTTATATTTAATAAATGGACGACCAAACAAACACGATCGGCTTACACCGTATATTCATCGGGCAATGGCAGGGCACCTACCGGCTCGTGCTAAGCTGGTTGCCTGAACCCAATTTCATTTCCGTTTCAAATATGACAGTATCATCAGTAGCAAATGGTAAATTTCTTAGCCTGAGTTATGACTGGGAACATGAAGGTATAGCGCAGGACGGATTGCTGCTGGTCGGTAACATACACAATCAAACCGGAGTCACAGCCTCCTGGGTAGATTCCTGGGGAATGAGCGGAGCGATTATGCAGTGCCAGGGGACAGCTGGTCCGGAAGGAAACATTGTCTTACGTGGAAGTTATCAAGTTAAGGACAGCCCAGACTGGGGGTGGCGAATAGAGCTATCCCGTCCAGGCGAAAATTCCTTGCAAATCCTCATGTATAACATCAGTCCGGAAATGGAAGAATTTCTGGCAGGAGACGCGAACTACACGAGGACCTGAAAGTTATATAGTAGAGATATTTTGGGAAAAAAGTAGCGGAACTACGAACTATTTCTAAAGTGTTTAATAACTTAAATTGATTGAGGATTGTCCCTCAACTTTCTAATTTGTTCTAATGCTGCGACATCAATCTGATCTTTCGGCCGATTAACAATCTTCTTGTTTTCAATCAATTGATTGATGTGCAAAAAAGGCACATTCACATTGTCAATATCCGCAATAGAAGCCATTTCTAGACTTTCATCAAAAGTATATCCTTCAAGGCCCTTCATCTCAATGAGTACATCTAAGCGGAGACCATTATTAAGATGAAAGTCCGTCCAACCAGGAATAAACTGCATATAATCTATCATTGGATAATCACCTATATCACATTTCACAAAAACTTTGCGAAGTTGCTGCCTATTTTCTAAGGTATCTTTAAGCCAAATATCAATATCGCCTGTGAAACGCTGGTAACCGTGTAAATTAGTGGCATAACCACCAACCATAATATATTGGACATTATACTCCTGAAGTGCCCTCCAGAAATTTAATATTTCTTCATCAAAAACATCCACAAATTACTTGCTAATAAATGGTTTGTGGGAAATAGTAGCTTTACTCATGGTCTGTTGTATTTTATACAAACGAGTAGCCATTTCAAAGCGCTCTTTATAACTGCGTTTTAAACCCTCTTTCAATAGTTCCAATTCAGCCTGATCAAATGTTTGATTTTTTTTGTCCATTTATGTTGATCTTAAAACTATCTCAAATTTACAAAAAACGCTTATCAATAACAAGGCAGAAGTCAAGGGATAATTCATTCTCTAATATCCACAAAATGTCGAAATTATTAGCACATATAGGCCAGGTCATACAACTGGATATTGAAGAGCAAAAAACAATCGAAAATGCATTTATCCCTTCAGTCCTTCGAAAAGGAGATTACTGGATAACAGAGGATAAAGTATGTAGACGAGTCGCATTTTTAGAGAAAATTCAATGCTGAAGATGCATAGCGGTGACATTGATGTCGAAATATCAAGCACTCAGATCAAGGAGGCCTACGATCGAGTATCTTCTGCTGATATTGAGGAAAATGAAATCTTCCTTACAGGAATACTCAGGGGATTGCTTTTAGATTCAGAAAGATTTGAATTTCAAGATGAGTTTGGTGCCAAGCTATCAGGTAATATTAGTTCTGAAATTGATGAGGCACACCTCACCTCTTATAAGTCGTTGATCAACGAGGTCTGTACAGTACATCTTCGCTTGAATAGAACTAAATTTAAAACTGGAAATGAGAATACTGAATATGAACTTCTAGAAATAAAATAAACTCAATATTAATTTTAATTAGCAATAGCCCCCGAATGGCAAGGGTAACTATCCACCTTTTAATAAGATAAGGGTTGACTGCTACCGTAGCAAAGCTACCATACCAATATCCGAAAAAGGGTGATGCTTATCGTAATTATGAGGAATCTGGGAGTGTATAGGAACCTTTCAAAGGTTAAGAGGTTAATTGCATATTTTGTATCGTTCTTCCGGATACTGATACTCGTCCGTATTTCAATTCAATTTTTACCTATCTCTTTTAATGGAAGTTTGTTTTTCCTTTACATGTTTTTCTTATTGTTTGGTAGTTTCGCATTTCAAAATGTCAGCAGAACTTTGAATAGAGCAAGGTGGGGGATTGCATGCCTAACCTTCAAAATGTTTATAGTCGCATCAATAATCTAATATCCACAATTTAAACCTTCCCTATAAAACTACAAATAGGTAAAAAATGTGGATTGAAAGAATAAGCGAAGCCTGTCCTGTAGTTATTTTATAACGGGTATTAGTTCAAATAATGAATCAACAACTACAATTGCATCAGCCTCGGGTTTAGAAGTGAAGTATTAATCACAAATACACACTGGCCGAGAGGATAAGCGAGTTGTTTAATGACAGCTTTAGGCAGGTTCGATTCCAGTATGTGTAGCAAATACTGTAGAAATGTTTTTTTGAAGGCTGGATAGCAACGGTTTTTTTTATTTCACTTTAAAATAAAAAACAACAACACCCGTCTGGACATCAGGTGCAGATTCTGATTGCGTTAAGCGGGCACCCATTATTGCATCTTTACATTTTTGCCATAAATCACGGTCGTTCAAAGTAGTTCCTTTTACACCGGGGGTTGCATCTATCACAGTTCCATTTTTGTTAATCTTTAATCTTACTGCAATCTTACCTCTTTGTTGACCGTCATCCTGTGGCATATCTAGGTTAGTAAATTTTCTCAATGCTATTGGTGTTTCACCAAAATTAGAATCTCCTTCGCTATAATTATTAGAAAGTAGATCGCTATTTATATCGTGGCGTACATCCTTCTTTAACAACGTGCCTTTTTTATAAACGCGGAAAGTAAATTGTGACTTTGGCGCAATAGTGACAGCATAGCCATAAGTTTTTCCATTATATGTTTTAACTATGTTACCTTGTTTTGTAACCTTTGATCCTATAAAGGTTGGGTTTTGACTAAGCAGTGATTTATACAAAAGATCATAATAAGTTTTACCACAAATAAAGAAAGCCTCATTTTCATATTCATTGAACCTTTTCAATATTATGGTATTACCGTCACCTTTAAACTCTAAAGTTATGATGCCATCTTGATTTTTTGATTCGGCTAGTTCCCAGCCTTTTATTGAAATTATTTCATCAGTGACCTGATCCAATGGAGAACTAACATATCTAGTCAGTGTATTCAATGTAACAGATTGCGCATTAACACCCATTATGGATACAGTAAGCAGGACTGAGAGTAATATTCTTTTCATACGATTACGTTTTTAGACATTTCAAATGTAAAGAATTTAATTTTTAGTATTTTTTTCGGCTTTTTCTCTTGATCGCCTTTTATTAAATGCAGCACCCCTAAAATGGCGATGATTGGTCAAAGCACGTCAGTTAATCAGCCATAAAAGGTGGCAGCATACTTTCTTGGAGTAGGCTAAAAGCTTATCGATTGGATATAGAGTCGTTGCCCAATCAGTCGGTTGCTAGTTTATTTAAATAACAATAGTGTATTAATTACTCAACAAAGGTAAGCTTGTCACCA
>JAPSHM010000089.1 GCA_031179845.1 Pedobacter sp. | reverse complement strand
CGACTGCTTCATTATCGTGAATGCCAATTGAACTCGTGTAGCTATTCATGGCAATAAAAAGTGGAAGCAAAAGTGCCACAGTAAGGATAAAATACAGCTTACTGCCGAAGAAACTATAGATAGAATTCGTACTTGTGTTGTTCATTTACTGCTTCAAGAATACTCAGGGATAAATTTGCGCAATATAATCCCCATACTATAAGAAATGTGTTTAAACACAAAGCAATCGGTGTCGAACTGGTCATACGAGGGGGCCAACGTGTTGAACACCTGTTTTTCGCTTTATGTATACCTTAAGCCAAGGTACAACATTTTTCTTTTCACGACGTTCAGCTTAACCGAATATTTGTCGTGTAAACAAAAGTTAACGACATGAAATATACTATACTCATTGCCTTGTCCTTCATATGGCTGTCTGGCTCTGCGCAGAACCCCGGCAAAAAAGCAAATCAGCCCAGGGATACAGTTAGAACTCAGTTAAGAGATATTGAGCTGAAAGAAGTCGAAATTAAAGCAAAGCGACCGCTAATTGAGTTGGGTGTCGATAAAACGACTGTGAACGTATCTGCTATGATCAGCAGTGCCAGCAGCAACACGCTCGAAGTACTTGAAAAGACACCAGGTGTAGTGGTTGATGCCCGGGGGCAGATCAGTCTGAACGGCAGAAGCGGCGTGATGGTTCTCATCGACGGCAGGCAAACTTATATGTCAGGGCCCGATCTCGCTAATTATCTAAAATCTATACCAGGAGCGAATTTAGACAAGATAGAGTTGATTGATAATCCATCAGCCAGATACGACGCGGCCGGAAATGGAGTGATCAACATTCGGCTGAAAAAAAGCCGGATCGGCGGTTTTACCGGTTTGGTTAGTTCCGGATATTCACGAGGAAGCTTACCGAAATCAAATCAGGTACTTAACCTCAATTACAATTACAAAAAGGTCAATGTTTTCTCCAACCTGAGTTACAACGATGATCAAAATAATTCTGCAAACTCAAATAGCCTCAACCATTATAGCAGCGACGCCGAACTTAAGTCCACCGTGCTGCTGAACACTGACGAAAAATCCCGGTCAAAGACGATGAATGTGAATCAGGGTGTAGATTATAATTTTTCTGATCAGACCTCATTAGCATTTCAGATTGGCAACAACGAAAGCAAGCGACAGGGGATGGTACATTCTGACAGTGAAAATTATGCTGTCCATGATCTCGACAGCATTGGAAGAGGGCTGGTCGATTTCGTGAGCGATACGCGCAACTTGTCGGGTAGCCTTACTATGTTGCAAAAATTTGGTAGATCGAAAAGTGAACTATCAATAGAGGCTGGATATCTTCATTATCACAATGATGGCGACGCATCAGTTCTGAACAACGTATTAAACCCTGATGCGCTTTTACTCCGTAAAGAGCAGATTGTCTATGATCTGCCCAATACGATGCATATTTACACCCTCAGGTCGGACTACCTGCTTCCTTTAAAAGGCAATGGCAATTTGGAGGCCGGTTTGAAGTGGAGCAGAGTGAATAATGACAATGAATTTGATAGCTATCAAGTGATGGACCAGGAAATGATCATTGACAATTCCAGATCAAATCATTTCATATATAGCGAAAATAACCTGGCTGTTTATGTGAGCCGGCAAAGGAACTGGAAACGCTGGGAAATAAAAATGGGTCTGCGGGCAGAGTATACCCATGCCAATGGAGAGCAACTTGGTAACGCTGAGGTAAGCTCCACCAGCTTTTCAAAAGAATATTTTAAATTATTTCCAAGTCTGTTTGTCAACTATAAATTGGATACCACAGCCACAAACAGCTTCGCGTTTAGTCTAACCAAAAGAATAAACCGACCTAATTATAATCAACTTAATCCGTTTGTATATTTCGTAGATCAATATTCATACAATTCTGGGAATCCCCAACTGAGCCCGCAATATCAATACCGATATGAGCTCAAGTATCAGCACAAGCAGTTCTTAAAAATTGGATTGAGCTACAATCATTTTACGGATGCCATTTTTCAGACTACGAATGTAATTGATGGCATATTTTACAGCAAGCCCGAAAATATCAGTGAAGGCTATGTGCTGCTGTTAAATACCTGGCTTTCTTTTAATCCAGCCAAATGGTGGAATCTGAGCACTGACATCTTACTATCGAGAATGGGACTAAGTGGACAGGCGTACGGAGAACAGCTAAACCCTAACACTTACGTGGCCAGGCTGAATGTAATGAACAGACTGGATCTTGGAAAGGGTTGGAATGCAGAATTTGGAGGATATTATGCAAGCAGGGACCTGAACGGGCAGGCTTTTACCGCAGGAATGGCAAGGGCCAATGCTGGTGTACAAAAAAAGCTTTGGAAAGATAAGTGCAGCATAAGGTTGAACATGGACGATATCTTTCATAGCTGGAAATACGAAAATAGGTCGACAGGATTGAAACAGGCAAATTACTTCCAAACTGGCCAGTCTGATACCCAGCGAATCGGACTGGCATTTACCTACAATTTTGGAAACAGTCTGTTTGCCAGTAAACGAAAAATACGAGAAGATGCCTTAAAGGCTGAAAGAAGCCGTATGTAGTAGAAGAAAAATTAACCCCTAGGTCTAAAGCGCCTTTCCTCGACAGGATAAGTCTATTCGAGCCAGCTCATTGCTCGGCTTCAATTTAGCTTTTAAATGCGGTGCCTAATCCACCTTGGATGATTTTTAAATCAGAAATACTCACTGAATTTTTACTATGTAACATTCTATGACAGTTTGAGCAAACTAAAGCTAGATCATCGAGTTTAGTTTCAGTAATTGAAGCTAAAGCATGAAGTGGAACTTTATGGTGACATTCAATAAAGCCATACCCCAGCTCTCCATATTTAACATGAAAGTCGAAACCACATATTTCACATTCTAATTTTCCAAGTTTCTTCAAACTTTCTGCTTTCTTTTTAGAAACTATTTTTTTGTTTCTTTCTCTAAGCTTGTGAAGCTTATATAACACCTGACCCTCTTTTACACCTTCATCCTCCTCATTATTTTCTATATGGGATAGTGCTAGCTTAAGTGTAGAGTTATTAACCGTTGTTTTTATCGTTTTTGCTAGCTGGGACAGGAGTTCTTTATCCTTTATAAACTCATTAAAAATTTCTGCATCTAGTTTACTGTAGGAAGACATTCCCTTGCCATCGTGGCTATCATCAATTGCTAGAAAATTGCTCAGTTTTAAGCCTACTCCATTGGGGTTTCTAAACTTCAACTCGTCTGGTTTAATATCAAAAATTGGCAATTGATTTATAACTTCTGATAACTCGATAACTTGAGGGTTTCCAGCATGTATCTTACCGGGTTCTAACTTGAAATATAAATCCAATGCCAATATTATTTCATCTCTATGCCACTTTGGATTTCTCATATTTTTTTTAAAGATTACCAAAATATGGAAACTAAGTCAAAATCCTTGTTTTTTGTTCAAATTGTTCTCACAAAAGAAGATATCAGAATACACGTACTTGGGCGATTAGTCTTAGTAGAGTGCAGTTGACTTATGAATTAACCTCTAGGTCGAAAGCGCCTTTCCTGAACAGGATAAGTCCATTCGAAATGTAGGAAATTGTTAATAAGATTGAATACCTCATCAAAGTTGGTCTCCAGCACCATATGGGCGCCAGGAATAACATAGGTTTGGACATTCGATAGGTCCCTCTTATAACAATAAGCTTCTTTCACTTCAAAAAAAACATCGTACTTACCCCAAATAATCAAAGCAGGAGGCTGATGGGTACGGAAATACTCCTGAAAAACAGGAAACATTTCGATGTTATTCTTATAATCACAATTGAGCTCAAACTGCATATCAATGTTACCCGGCCTCTTCATGAGTTCCCAATCAAGCATCCACAATTCCGGACTGATGTTAATGGTCTGTAATTCCTTAGGTAATCCAGCAGTGTATTGCATTCTGACACCCTCTTCACTTAAGAACCCAGCAACTTTTTCCTTCTTTTCGGCAGTGGGATTTTGCCAATAATCTATCGTTTCCTTCCATTGTGGGCCAATACCTTCCTCATATGCATTGCCATTTTGGACTATTATTCTCTCTATTTTTTCTGGATGATCTACACATAATCGCAGACCAATTGGGCATCCATAATCATGCAGATAGATCGTAAAGGAGTGCAATTCAATTTCACAAATGAATTTATCCATGTACGCCGATATGTTTTTGAAGGAATATTCAAAAATGTCTCTGTCTGGAAAAGCACTAAACCCAAATCCGGGATAATCAGGGGCAATAAGGTAAAAATTATCGGATAGTGCGATCATCAAATTTTTAAACATTACTGATGAGGTTGGAAATCCATGTAACAGTAGCAACGCTGGATTCTTCCGGTCTCCAGCCTCCCGATAGAAAATATCAACGCCGTCAACTTCAATTGTTTTATTCAAAATCTGTCTGCCCATGTTCGTGTTATTCTAATGATCGTTGAAACAATTAAGTAGTGCAGTTAAACAGAACAAGTCTTAGCTGCAGTCTGATTTGACGTATTTAATAAACTGTAACATCATTCTTTTTGTTTAAATATTTTCGAATAGAGTATCTAACGAAAAGACACCATTCAATGGCCTGTTGAATGGTGTTCTTTAAATAAGTGATAATCGCGTCAAAGGCTATTTTACGACTGTCGCTTCCAATTCTACTTTTACCGTTTCAAAGAGGCTCTTTACTTCGAACAAAGTGGTTGCTTGCCGAATGCCATGCTGAGCGATCCATTCTTGTAATATTGGGAATTTAGGCCAAAGTTCTTCTGATGAAGTCGTGTAGATGTTTAACCGGACAATACCATTACACTCATATCCAGACTCAGTGATCACTTGTTCCAAATTACTGATCGCCAGCTTTAACTGAGATTCCATGTCTTCGTCACTTGATCTACCATCTGCGAATATTGCCGTCTGTCCTGACACATAGAGTGTACTCGTTACGTTCTTTACTTCAACGGCCTGTGCATAGCTGCGTTCATCTTGCCATTTCCAGGGATTAATGATTCTTTTTTCCATTTTACTCGAATTTTGATTTAGCCATTTAAGGCATGTGTTTCTACATCAAAAGTCCAAATAAGCCTTGAAACTGAAGGGTGATAATCCTCACGATTATCATGTGCGGAATGTCACACTAAAGGGAAAGCCTGCTTAAGGTTTCCCGCGAAACGCCCAGATAGGATGCGATGAGACTTTTGGGCACGCGTTGCGTAAGCGATGGATATTGTTTGATGAATTGTTCATAGCGCTCTTTTGAATTGGCAGTTTGCCAGGAGACGATACGTCGCTGAGAACCGAGGAAGCCAAAATTAGACTTTTCAAGAAAGAAGCGCTCGATCTTTTGGAGACCATCGCATAGTTTTCGATAATCTTCAAGCAAGATGCACAAGACCTCGGTATCTTCAAGGCAAACCAATGACATTGTGGCTTTTGTTTGGGTGTAGAAGGCGAAATAATCGCTTTCCCACCAATCTTCCATCGCAAAGGAAACTACGTGTTCCTTTCCTGAATCATCTGTATGCACCAATTTCAACAGACCTGAAATGACAAAGTAGGAATATTTTACGGCATCGCCTTCCTGTATCAGGAACTGGTGTTTCCTAAACTTTCTGGTGCTAAAATGACTCGCAATGAAAGCAAAATCTTCATCACTGAGCGGTATGATCTTCTCGATGTGTTTCCGAAGGAGCTCTTGCATATTAATGACGAAAATATAAAAAAAACCTGATGGTTACTGTTCCCAGGCACATAACGTTTTGCCATTATTTTTCGCTTCGGTTATGTTTATTGAAACGTGATTGTTTTTACAATTTTTCAAAGATGGGCACTTTGCACTTAAGTGATATTTCTCTGCCTTGCCGCTTTCACATACATAAGCTATATTTCGATTTCCGTTATATAGGTAGATCCCACTAATCAGAAAAGGCAAAATTGAGAGTAGGAGGAGCGCCTTTCTCTTAACCCGTCTCTTTGAAGGGGGAAAAGCAGGAGAAGCTGGAGTGAATTGAGGCACTTCTATTGATGTTTCCTTTGGAATTCCTTGATAGACCTGATAATCCTCTCCAAATTTGTACGGCCTCCGTTCAAAATCTATAAGCCATGCAAGCAGCTCTATATTATGATCATCGCTTGTTTCAGTTAATTCTCTCAAGAAACTATTCAGTGGCCGGAGCTTATCCCGGTCAAATCTTCTGATACTATCGCTGTAGTCGCTCGATTCTTTGCCAGCGTTAAAAAATTTCTTAATGAGTGCTTCATCTTTTTTATAGTCTCTCGAATTCAAGACATAGAGGCATTCATCGATTAATTTCCTGGGGGTGGGGTGCGTCAAATTCAAAGAAAGATTACCGTCTTCTCTTTTCATTTTGTAATCAAAAAACACCGCCTTTCTGTAGTCTTTAAACATCTTTTTAAAAATATGATGAGTAAAAGTAAATGGAATTTATGGAATGTTTTACGTTTTTCCGGAATTCCAATGGAATTATAAGAATTCTTGGAACTGCATGATGCTAAGCCCTTTCAGCCACTATACATTTGCTTTCGTAATCGGTTGGACGCCTTAACCAGCTAATTTGGCGCCACGTACAAACCGATCTACTAGAGGACAAATTGCGGTAGGTAAGGACCGGTTTGGGAAGCAGTTACTGCCTCCCGCAATGGACAACTCACACTTCCCAAAAATTTCAGAAGCGCTTCTGAAATGCAACTGTAGCAGCCCCCGCGATTGGTATCGCGGGGAACTACCAAGTATTTCATTTCTAAAATTTTTGAATCATGTTTAATCTTATTTTCTATATGATAATGGGCTTGGTATGTCCATCAAATTCGAGTACAATAACAAACAATGACAGTCAGGTCTCAACGTATCAAACAATGGAACCTGATGGTCCAGGAGGCGAAACGGGTGATATACCACCACGATAATAATCGCAAAATACGGGCATTTATGTCCGTATTTTTTTTACTTTAGGGAAAAAAAAGTTGAGAAAATACCTATTGATTCTTCTGGCTATATTAACTATTTCCTGTCGGCAAGACAAGATCGAAAAGAAAGTGGTTAAAAGTCATCCTTACTACGACCAGGCATGGAAGCTTCTGGATGAAAAATCAGTTGATAGCAGCTTCCTTTATTTCAACAAAGCCAAAGAGCAGTTTTTGCAGGAAGGTGATAGTGTGATGGTAGCGAAGTGCCTGATCAATATGGCCATCATCAGTGGACAAAGGGGTGATTACTTCGGAAGTCAGGAAATTTCTATATCTGCGATCGACTATTTAGCGTCAGGTAGCAAGGATCAGCACGAATTGTTGTCGTCAAATTACAATTGTTTAGGGAATATGAGCGCTCGTTTGAAACACTTTCAACAAGCTGATCAATTCTACCGCCAGGCATTGGCATTCACTAAGAACGAGAATTCGAGGAACACTATTTTAAATAATCTGGGAATCAGCTTAACGGATCAGCGTGTTTATGATCAGGCGCTCAACTATTTTAATCGGCTTCTTGCCTCAAAAACGATCAAGGAAAATCCGGTATCCTTTTCACGCATACTCTCTAACACTGCAAAGACCAAATGGCTACAGAATCCTGGTTATAATCCAGTGCCGGAGTTTTTAACGGCATTGGAAATCCGACAAAAAGAGAACGATTTATGGGGACAAAATGCAAGCTTTGCGCATCTCGCTGACTTCTATATAGAACAAAAACCAGATTCTGCACTGTTTTATGCGCAGCGTATGTATCGGGTAGCTCAGCAATTGAAGAGTGCAGACGACCAGGTCTATGCTTTGGAAAGGATAATTAAGCTGAGTTCTCCGGGTCAATTCAGGGAACATTTTGAGGTTTACAGAAAATTAGCAGACAGTTTGGAGTTAGACCGGAATGCAGCAAAGAATCAATTTGCGCTGATCAGATACGAAACAGAAAAAAATAAGACCAATAATCTTAAATTGTTGAAAGAGAATGCGGAGAAGAAATATCAGATTGGCAGACAGCGCGCGTTGCTTTACGGCTTTCTCATGGTGATTATTTCTGGATCTGTCACTGCATTGATCTGGTACCGTAAAAGGAAGCAGAAATTGGAATTGGAGGCTAAAGCGACCATTCGTGAGCATGAATTGAAAATTCATAAAAAGGTTCATGACGTGGTTGCAAACGGGCTGTATCGAATGATGTCTGAAATTGAGAATCAAAACGAGATCAATAAGGAGGTTGTTTTGGATAGGATAGAGCTGCTCTATGAGAAGTCGCGGGATATCACCTACGAAGAACCATTATCTGAGCATAATTTTCAGGATAAAATATCAAGTTTATTGAAGTCTTTTGCAACAGACCAAATTAAGATCATATCTGCTGGAAACAATTCTGACCTCTGGGAGAAGGTTAACACTGTTGCTAAGAACGAAATTGAACATGTTCTTCAGGAGTTGATGGTAAACATGCGGAAACACAGCAATGCTGAAAATGTGGTGATCCGGTTTACGCAAAGTAACGATAGGATCAACATATACTACGCGGACGACGGCATTGGAATTTCGGAAGATACTCCATTTAACAATGGACTTAAGAATACGGGAAACCGTATAAAAAGTATTGAAGGAGAAATTAAATTTGATGGCCATGGCAATGAGGGATTGAAGATTCATATTTCTTTTCCTATTACCTAAATGAAAAAATCATGTTCAACAAAGTTATCATTGCCGAGGACCATGAAAGCGCTAGCATTTCAGTTCGAAAGACTTTAGAAGATTTTGGTATACAAAATCCTCATTACGTATATTATTGCGATCATGCCATAAGTTGGATAAGAAAAGCTGTTAAAGATTGCGAACCGTTCGACTTATTGATCACCGATCTTTCATTTGAAGAGGATGCCAATAAGCAGACCATAGTTAGCGGTTTCGAACTGATCAAAGCTGCCAGATCCGAACAACCTGGTCTGAAAGTTTTAGTTTTTTCTGCGGAGAGTAAAAGTACTGTGATAGAGTCACTATTTGAAGAGCTGGCTATTGATGGTTATGTTCGCAAAGCACGTCATGATACCAAGGAATTGAAATTAGCCATTGAAGCGCTTTCCGATAATAGAAAATACCTCTCAACGCAATTGAGGTCGGCAGTTAGAGAGAAAAATGCACACGATTTTACTGACTTCGACATCACCATCATTTCGCTTCTCTCCAGAGGAATGCTTCAAAAACAAATGCCCACTTACTTGCAGGAACACAAAATTAAACCTTCTGGATTAAGCAGTGTTGAAAAGCGCTTGAATTTAATCAAAGACGTTCTAAGATTTTCAAACAATGAACAGCTCGTTGCTTACTGCAAGGACAAGGATCTGATTTGATTTTTTTGTCCTAAACCGACTTTAATTAACGGACAAATAGGATATAATCTGTGTTGATAGGTTCGAGACCATTAATTCTCAACTCCATCGCAATCTGAGCGCGGTGGTAAGTGCCGTGATTGAACACATGCAGTAAGATGTCAGAAACTGTATTTTCATATGCTTCACCGGAAAGCCGCGTGTAGCTTATCAGCCGGTCTAAAGAATCACCTTTCAATATCATCTCTTGTAGTTGCGAAGAACTCTGTTGAAGCATCTCCCTGCAAGTTTCCAAATCCTGATTTTGCCACACACCTACAGCAATTTGGATACCCTTAATACGATTGATCCAAATGACCTGGGCATCGGCAATGTGACTCAATAAGGTGAGACATTGAGCGGGAACTTTGTCAGTTTGGCTCGTCGATATTTTTTTTAGAGCCTCAAGTACCAGTGAATTTGCCCAGGTATTATATGCACATAGCTTTTGTAACATGAGTTTTCCGTTGTTTGTATTGAAGTCGTCTCGTTTAATTTTTTAGCGCAATGCGAATATGAGCCAAATGATGGTTAAGATGCCATGCACTCATGGCGATGGCCTGAGCCTGGTTGATATCAAAACCCCTTACTGGATGATGGTAAGTGATCTCTAGTTGTTCTTTAGTCAGGGATTTAATCAAATAGTGGTACCTTTTCGTTAAGCCGTCAAGCATTATTAATGAATCCTCAATTGGTGCGTCAAATCCATCCTTTGTAGTTGCCCATTCGTTCATATCGATAAGCGTAACATTTTTGTAATCGTCTTCTGTAATCGCCTTTTTCATTCGAAAGAAATGCAGCAGCTGTATATCTGCAACATGATGATAGAGTTGTTGTATGTTCCAGCTGCCAGTTCGGTAGGTTTTGCCGAGACTTTCAGCTGCAATCCCCTGAGCAAGTTCCATGTACCTGGCCGGCGCTTTTTCAATGTCGTCCATAAATGAACTGAGCTCAGCTGCAGAATACTCGTCTTTTTTTACAAATTCTCCAATCGGGAACTTTAGCTGGATGGTGTCTGCGATATTTTCCATG
This sequence comes from Pedobacter sp., assembly GCA_031179845.1. Classification (GTDB taxonomy): domain Bacteria; phylum Bacteroidota; class Bacteroidia; order Sphingobacteriales; family Sphingobacteriaceae; genus Pedobacter. The sequence goes on along the minus strand of JAPSHM010000089.1, from coordinate 2,312 downwards.
CTTTAAAAGTAAGATAAAAAAATGTTTTTATAAAGTCAGCGTTGAACTTCTGCCGCACGAATAAAGATAGTTTGCCTTTTACGGTTTCCCGTAGAGAATACCCTTTCGGACTGCCTACTTTCGAGTCATAATCGTCACCTAAAAATTGTTTTAATGGAAAAGTATGGAAATAGAAATGGGAACTCAAGTGTGTTGAGTTACGAAATTGGCACCGACTATATTCGGGTTGGCTTCTCTTCAGGTTGTATTTATGAGTATACGTATTCGAGCGCTGGAACCGGTGAAGTTGAATTGATGAAAAGTTATGCAATGAACGGGAAGGGACTGAATAACTTCATCAAAAAATATGGGCAAGATAATTATTCTAAAAAAATGTGATGATATCTTTTATCAGATTTCTCTCCTAGGTCTTAAAATGTTGTAGAAATTTATAAATAGTGGGCAAATAGTTTGGTATTATGGAATAATAATTTAAAGTTTGAATTAACCAAATAAACCAAACCACTAATTTACAATGAGGAACCTTTCTTTTATTGTTATGATCTGGAGTGCTATCTCTTGTACAGATGACTCCGCTTTCAAAACTACGGCAAATTTTAATGTGGAGTGTGCAACATGTACAGGAAGTAGAAATTGTTACGCATGTAAGAATTGTAAATATTGTAAGCATTGTAATGCTGGAGGTAAATGTGGTGTGTGTAGTTCAGCCTTGCCTACGCTTACTAGAAATTTAAACATTGCGAATACATCAAAAAAGCGTGATGTCTCCATCAGTTCCATATGTCAAGGCACTACAAAAAAAGGAGTTAGATGTAAGCGAGTGGTAAAAAACGGAAGTTACTGCTTCCAACATAAATAGATAACATATAACCAAACACTAATGGACTTTAAAGATCAGATTTCACAGTTAGCCGCCCGGGTAGAAAAGATGATAAATCAAATTCAAACCGAAGAAGCTACCAAGAATGCCCTAGTAATGCCTTTCATTCAAATACTTGGATATGACGTTTTCAATCCTTTTGAAGTGAATCCAGAATTCATTGCAGATCTAGGAATCAAAAAAGGGGAGAAGGTGGATTATGCAATTATGAAAGATGGGGAGCCAATCATTATCGTTGAATGTAAACATCATCTAGAAAAACTAGATCCCCATAATTCTCAACTTTTCAGATATTTCCATGTGTGCAAAGCTAAATTTGGTTTGTTAACTAATGGGCTGGTATACAGGTTTTATACAGATTTGAATGACACCAATAAGATGGACGAGAAACCATTCTTTGAATTCAATATCTCAGAGATTAAGGAAGCTCAAATAGAAGAATTGAAGAAATTTCACAAATCGTATTTTGATGTAGAAAACATATCTAACACTGCATCCGATTTGAAGTTTACCAATGAATTGAAGGCTTTAATTACGAGTGAACTTAGAAATCCCTCACCAGTTTTTGTGAAGCACTTTGCCAACCAGGTTTACAACGGTAAACTCACGGAGAAAATTCTGGCTCAATTCACAGAATTGGTAATGCGCTCATCCAACCAGGTATTAAACGATGCCATTACCGATCGTTTGAAGACCGCCCTGGGTAAAGAAGAAGCCAACAGCAATGGTACAGAAGTTAAGGTAATTACTGAACCGGTAATGGCAGTTGACACCAACATTGTGACTACCGAGGAGGAAATTGAAGGTTTCTTTATTGTAAAGTCTATTCTGCGTGAAATAATTGATCCTAAAAGGATTACGCACAGAGATGCACAAACATACTTTGCAATTCTTCTGGATGATAATAACCGGAAGACAATTTGTCGACTGTATCTCGGAAATAAGAAGTATCTGGTGATACTTGACGATAATAAAAAGGAGATAAAGCATGAAATCTCGGAAGTGGATGAGATTTATGGACATGCAGATATACTGAAATCTGCAATTGAACGGATAGAACGAAGACAATATGCTTGTTAAAAATGACACCTTAAAATAGGAGTTCAAAGTTACAACAAGGATATATTTACTCGGATTGTCAAAGATTTGGAGGCTGCACACTCGGTAATAATGATTCGATGAGCTATTCGAAATAGTACTGAGAAGAACTGACGAGCATCTCAACGTACATTTAGTTATCGCAGATAATCAGGAAAATTTAGAACTGGATTTTGGATAAAAGCTACAATTGGCCTTGAAAAAAACTACATGTGCTAAGAAAAATGAAACTAGAGACCGTGGAAGCTCTAGTTTAAATCACGTTCCACTACCATTATCACAAAGTTCTGCGATTTTAAACCAGCGACTACCGAATTAATTTCCAATTTTTTTT
>JAPSHM010000365.1 GCA_031179845.1 Pedobacter sp. | reverse complement strand
TATTTCCGCAAATGGCCAATCTTTATGGCGTCGACATTGTTAAAGGGAAAGGCCACAAAGATAACTTTTATCATACCTTACAGGTGTTGGACAACATTTGCGAGGTTACGGACGACTTATGGCTTCGTTGGGCGGCAATTTTACATGATATTGCCAAGCCTGCAACCAAGCGCTTCGAAGAAGGGCACGGTTGGACCTTCCATGGTCACGAAGACAGAGGAGCAAAAATGGTCCCTAAAATATTTGCACATCTTAAACTGCCTCTAAATGAAAAGATGAAGTTTGTGCAGAAATTGGTCCAGTTACATCTTCGTCCGATTGTGCTTGCGCAGGAAGTTGTGACAGATTCAGCAGTTCGAAGATTGCTTTTTGATGCAGGTGAAGACATTGAAAGTCTGATGTTACTATGCAACGCCGATGTAACGACCAAAAATGAATACAAAGTAAAGAAATACCGAAACAACTTTGAACTGGTAAAACAGAAACTTAAAGACGTAGAAGAACGGGATAAGATCAGAAACTGGCAACCTCCCATCACCGGGAACGACATTATGGAAATCTTCGGATTAAATGCGGGGAAGGAAGTTGGGCTGATTAAAAATGCAATCCGGGAGGCGATCCTGGAGGGTGAAATAAAGAACTCCTACGATGATGCGTTACAATTTATGCTTGAAAAAGGTAAGGAATTCGGCCTTCAGCCAATAAAGCATTAATACAATTATATAAAGTATATTTTATTTTTTAATTTTATACCTAGAAAAAAGGCTAAAATGGCAATTTATAGATTTAAGGTAAATTTCGAGGATTTCGATGAAGTGGTCAGGGAAATAGATATAAAATCCACCCAAACGTTTGAAGATTTACATAAGGCGATACACCGCTCAACCGGGTATTCGCCAGAGAAATCTTCATCGTTCTATGTGAGTACCGATCACTGGATTAAGGGTGACGAGATTGCCTATTTGCCTGCACAGCGAAAAATAGACAATGGAGTGGCATTAATGGAGAAGTCAAAATTGAACAGATTCATTGAAGATCCGCATCAGAAATTCTATTATATCTATAATTTTGACCGCCCATTTGATTTCCATGTTGAACTTGTCAAGATCATACTAGACGCAGATCCCAATATCGAATATCCTTTTCTGGTAAGAAGTGCAGGAGAAGCACCTAAGATCATCGATAAAAACAATCTTGGTGCCGTTGCGGTATCTTCAAATCCAGTATCTACCGATTTCGACTTCTTAAATGAAATGGACTTTGTTCCTGAAGACACGGAAGAATTGGAAGCGATGGGAGGACGAGGCATCAATACGGAGGAAAAGTCCGAAGATGCTGAAGAAGAAACAGATGATAGCGATGAGTTCGCAGATAGTGATAATTACGAAGACGAAGAGTACAAGGAAGAGGATTACTAATGCCTGATATGGCATCAAATAAGACGTTAATTGTAATTGTTGGTCCCACCGGAATAGGAAAAACTGCACTGGCCATTTCACTGGCCAGGCATTTTTCAACTGAAATCATTTCAGCTGATTCCAGACAATTCTTTACAGAAATGGAAATTGGTACGGCAAAGCCTTCCGCGACAGAGCTGGCTGCTGCCCCCCACCATTTTGTAAATTCGCATAGCATTGAAACATTCTTCAGTACAGGCGATTTTGAGGTCCAGGCAATGGAACTCATCACCAGGCTATTTTCAGAGAAAGATCTATTGGTTATGGTTGGAGGTTCAGGTCTGTATATTGACGCAGTATGTAATGGGTTGGATAACCTTCCTGAAACCGATATGAACATCCGAGCGCAACTCAACGAGCAACTGGCAACTGAAGGATTGGAAAGCATCAAACAGCAGCTCAGTCGGTATGATCCGGAATATTATCAAAAAGTAGATCAATCCAATCCTCAGCGCATGATCAGAGGTTTGGAATTTTACTTGTCAACGGGCACTAAACTTTCCGCTCACCTCACCAATAGTAAAAAACCCAGACCCTTCAATATCCTGAAGATCGGGTTAAATATGGACCGTAGTGAGTTGTATCATCGAATTAATCAACGCGTGGACAAGATGATGGAATCTGGTTTACTCGAAGAAGTCAAAGCATTAGAACCTTACAGGAATTATAATGCACTCCACACGGTAGGATATTCTGAATTGTTCGCTTACCTGGATGGTGCCATTGATTTGAAAACAGCGGTAGATCTGATCAAGCAAAACACAAGACGATTCGCCAAACGCCAGATCACCTGGTTTAAAAGAGATGACAGCACCGTGTGGTTTGAACCCAATCAGGATGATGCCGTCATCAATTATATCATTCAGCAAAAACTTTAGGCTTGTGCGGTTGGTCCGCCAAAGTTCATTGGAAATCCAGGAGGCTCTTCCTGAGTCTTTATACGTCCATTTATAGCCTCATACTTCTCAATATTATCCTGCATTGCGGCTACAAGTCTTTTCGCATGTTCCGGGGTCAGTATAATTCTTGATTTTACCCTTGCCTTGGGTACACCCGGCATTACCCGGATAAAGTCCAGGACAAACTCTGTATTTGAGTGCGTGATAATCGCCAGGTTAGAAAATATTCCTTCTGCAATTTCCTCCGAAAGCTCAATATTTAGCTGGTTGTCGTTATTTTGTTCTTCCATAAAGCAAACTTATATAAAATTTTAGTATTGACCACGCAAAAAAAATCCCCCAACTTTAAAAGAAGGGGGATTTAAGAAAAATGTATTTAGGTATTAAGCTTCTACTTCTTCTTGTTTCGAAGCCAACAATTTATCATATTCTTCCTGAGAACCAACAATAATACGCTCATATCCACGTACACCTGTACCAGAAGGTATTAAGTGTCCAACAATAACGTTCTCTTTCAAACCTAGCATGTTGTCACGTTTACCAGCAATTGCTGCTTCGTTCAACACTTTTGTAGTTTCCTGGAACGATGCTGCCGAGATGAACGACTTGGTACCCAATGATGCACGGGTGATCCCTTGCAATACAGAACTTGCAGTTGCAGGTCTTGCATCACGTACCTCGATCTGTTTCAAATCTCTACGTTTCAATTGAGAATTTTCATCCCTTAATTTACGTAGTGAAATGATCTGACCAGGTTTAACTGTGTTAGAGTCACCAGCTTCCACAACAACTTTTTTGTCATAGATCTCATCATTTTCGATCATGAAGTCCCAACGATCAACAGAGTTATTCTCTAAGAAACTGGTATCCCCAGGATCTTCGATATGAACTTTCTGCATCATCTGGTGAACAATCACCTCAAAGTGCTTATCATTGATCTTCACACCTTGTAAACGGTAAACTTCCTGAATACCATTCACCAGGTACTCCTGAACAGCAGCAGGGCCTTTGATAGCCAGGATATCTGCAGGAGAGATCGAACCATCAGACAAAGGCATACCGGCTTTTACAAAGTCG
>JAPSHM010000364.1 GCA_031179845.1 Pedobacter sp. | reverse complement strand
TTTAGCAATTCCGGCTCTCTTCTTTTATATTCTATTTACATTGGCCATATCTGGCAACCATAGTCCGCGCCCGAGAGTAAATAGGTTTGCAGATCTTAAGACAGATCAAGAGGGGAATTTTGATTACCTGGTAGAGGAACAGCGCAACCAAATGCTCAATTTTGTTGAAGCAAGGATTTTTCCGGTTCAAAACTCGCCAAAAACAATAGATCAGCAAATTTATATCCCTAAAAAAGGAAGGATTCCATTTGATAATGAACAGTTTATCGCTGGCATTTCTTCCATGACTAACTCAAAAAAGTGTATCAATATTTTTAACAATACATCTAGTGAGTGTATAATAATCACCTACCTTCCGCCACGCAAAGTGGAGCATAATTCTTTTAACAGGCCTAGAGATCCTGAACTGACCCGAATTTATGCCTGCTACCTACCACCGATGGACAGTATTAAACTTGATCTGAAAATGCATACCCTCAGATTTTATATGGGTAAGCATCTAAAACAATTTAACAATTACAAAGGTTATGTTTATCGCGATTCAAATGACTATAAATTCAGCAAATTTGATAAGCTAGATTCAGTATTATTTAGATACGCACTTTCAATCAGACCAAATGACCAAAGAAATCATAAACAACAAAACCTACTGATTACTAAGGATGCAAGTCATTACAAGTTAGAGTGGACAGGCAAATCAGCACTTTATTATTTCTATAATGATTTAAATTATTTGGATGTAGAAGATAGCCTAAGTATTCATACGCCATTGATACTTCCGAAAAAACATTCGCAGGAAGAGAGACGGGTTCTGATCAGTACGGGAGATATTTTCTCTTTCCTCCCAAAAAGTTATTGGTGAGAAAGTAGGTTCGAATATCCCTCTAATTTAAGTTTTTCAAGAAGAAGCGCCAATGTACTTACGCCTTCCTTCTAGTTTTATTGTTCCAACTCTTTCAATCGGCATAGATCGTGGTTATCGTAGAACTTGTTTTCTCCAATTAGTACATCTTCTACTTTAAAAATGCCTCTATTTTTTGAACCTTTTCTTCGAGGGTTAGTATCTTTTTATTTTGTTCAATAATGTAAAGTGTCATCTCTTTTATTTTTTGTAGCAGTTTAGAATTCATCTCTCCTAAATTCGTTCCATGTTGTTGCATTTCTTTCGCAGGCGCAACGTCAGGTAGATGTTTTCGTTCTTTTACAAATTTCTTCAATTCAATTAGGGATAATAGTTTATAACCATTCTCAAATACAAAATCAGCACCATTCATATCTACCTTAATTTCTCTGGCTGTGGTGTAGAACTTCACGCGGCAAATGGTTATCTACCGAGCCAATTTCTTGCCGAAAAGTGCCAACCAGAGAATAGATAAATATGGTGGTAGCATTCCCAATAAGGTTCGTTTCACCGTGGAGGTTATGCGAGAATTGATTAATGTAGTAGGCGCCGATAAGGTAGGGATTAAGATTTCACCTTTTCATCCATATGGTGACATGGTGCTGGATAATCCCGTGGGTACCTACAGTTTTTTAATTGAGGAACTTAACAAACTGAACTTTGCCTATGTACAATTGATGAAGCGCAGCCCATACTTCCCCTCGCCATCTCACTATCCGGCGGATGACGAAATAGAGTTGTTCGGCAGCATGATAAAGCAAACGGTTATTGCAAATGCAGGTTATGATAAAGCTTCTGCCGAAGCTGAGCTTGTAAAAGGCATAGCTGATCTCGTCTCATTTGGAACGCTCTTCCTGGCAAATCCGGATTTACCTAAACGATTTGAAATGGATGCAGCACTCAACGAGCCAGACAGGGCAACGATGTTCGGAGGCGTAGCACAAGGTTATATTGATTACCCATTTTTGAACGACTAACTGCGAAGAACTTTAAGGAGCCCATTTGGCATCTTAAAGCTTGAAAAGAATTGAAAGTATCCTGTGTTGATTATTAAAGTATCAGCAAATATTTGATGATAATTACAATATTTGAACCTGATAGACGTATTTATATATGAGAGCGTTAATTTAGATGAAGCGGGAATGGTCGGAGATCATTCCCGCTTTCTTTTAATCCAACCGTCAAGTTTTATGATGCAGTTCGATTTTCATTCTTTGTCTTCTTGAAATGATATGCGGTTCGTTTCAATCCTTCTATTGCCGTCAATGGAAGTTGAATACCTAATTCGTTTTTTAGCTTTTCATTACTGATCACATAGTTCTCAGTTAATTTTGTAAGCCGCTCAGTATTCAACGGTAGTTTGAATATATCCCCCATTTTAGCCAAGCCCTTAATTAAACCAGATGAAATCTTCCATAGCCTGGTCCTTTTGCCATTTGAGGTTGCCAATATACCAACTACTTCATTAGTAGACAGCGCCTCATCGTCTGCAATATTATATACACAAGATGGAACGTCATTTTCTATCAGTTCATTCAGTACGAAACAAAGGTTTTCAACACTTAAAAAAGACCTTTTATTCTCAAATGCGGCTAGCGGATAAGGAATCCCTCTATTCACAAACTTGTAAAGTAAATTTAAATTACCTTTATTACCTGGCCCGTGAATCATACAAGGCCTAAGTATACAGTAGTGTTTGCCTACTGGCAAAGGTTGCTGTTGAATATATTGTTCGGCCATCAATTTAGATTTGCCATAGTCAGTTTGAGGATTAGGAATATCTTCCTCCGTCAGTATACCATTGATTGAATCTGCCGACGCTTTTACAGAACTGACAAATATAAATTTCTTTGCATCAGATTCTAAAAAGGCATCATAAAGCTTCTTGGTTAACTGGTAGTTTACATTAAGATATTCATCAAAATTAAATGATTTCTTTAGATCATGCGCTTTGCCTGCTAGATGTATAATACTCGTAATACCTTCAGGAAATACAATCTTGGGAGCCCCAAGTTTATCCCGATCTAGTTTATTCAAGCTGAGATTACGTTTTCCTAAATAGGTCATCAAATTGCGACCAACAAATCCAGTCGCTCCCGTGACAAAAATTACTTTCGAATTAGTCATAACAAATTTTTTAATTACATAAAGCCAAATCTTTTCTAGTGAATTCTTTTAAGCAATTTTCCAACGGACAAAAGTTTAATTTCTATTGAGGGATACTGTTTCGCAGTAAAAACTTTTAGCAACATTGGCTCAAAGCCAGGTGGTATAATTTTTATTTTATCGATTGCTAAACAGCCGAATGTTCAAAAAGTTGTGGAAAGGTTACAACGAAATTTGTTGCCATCAACATTTCGCAGTTGATTGCGCAGATTTGCTACCTGTAAAGTGGGGTTTCCATTATCAAAATGGAAAGCTACAACGCAAAAAAGCGGCCCTTGTAAAACAGGGTTCTTTTTAAAAATTGAAGAATAATTTTTTGGATTATGAATTTGCTTACTTCGGGTTCTGTAAGCGCTTATTGAATAGACC
>JAPSHM010000363.1 GCA_031179845.1 Pedobacter sp. | reverse complement strand
AAGCAGGTCATTGAAATAGGACCTGGCTGCGGCATCTACCACTTTGGAGTCAGACTTGAATGGTACCAGTAGTCTTACCTTAATTCCACTTAATGCAGCGATGGTTAAAGCGTCCATTAAACTTTCTCCTGGAATAAAATAGGGAGTACTAATCAGAATCTCTTCCGTTGCCAGGTTGATGGCTTGAAGTATAGCATATAAAATGGTGGGTGATTCAGAATCCGGACCACTGGCAGCGATTTGTACGATCTTGTTGTCCGTTTCGGACCTTTGCTCAGCTACAGGAAAAAAGCTGTTGTTTGGCTGTAACTCCTCGCCAGAGCAGAAATTCCAGTCGCACAAGAACAGATATTGAAGATATAACGCACCAGGTCCGTCAATGCGCAAGTGCGTATCACGCCAAAAAAGTCGTTCCGGGTGTTCTGGACTGTTGATGTATTTATCGCTTACATTGATACCCCCTACAAATGCAGTAACCCCGTCAATTACAATGATCTTCCGGTGATTTCTGTAGTTCAACCTATTGGCAAAGGGAATAAAGTGAATTTTTAAAAATGGGAAAGCCTGAACACCATTGACATTTAGTAAAGGGGCCAGCTGTTTGCGGATGTCTCGACTTCCGAAATCATCGTAAATAAAGCGGACAGCTATTCCTTCTTTTGCTTTTTCTATAAGTGCATTCGCAATGGCAGTCCCGATTTCATCAGCATCATAGATATAATATTCAATGTGGATGTGGTTCTTCGCATTTTTAATAGCACTTAGTACTTCAGGAAACTTTTTCTCTCCGTTGGTTAATAGTTTGACCGAGTTTCCCGCGGTTAGCGGACTTGTAGAATCTTTTAACACCAAAACCGCTAATTCTTTATTACTGATAACTACAGCATTATTTTTCTGATAGGTTTGTTCAGAGTAATGAAGCAGTTCCTGTTTGAATTTACCACCAAGTTCATCGTCCTTGTATAGCTTTTTACTATACATCTTATTATGCCGGTAATTAATTCCAAAGAAGAAATAAAAGATGATGCCAAGAAATGGGATAAAAGTAGCAAACAGTAAGTAAGCTAGAGTTTTAGTCGTGCTCTTCGTATCGTAAATTATACGCAGACAAACTAAGATTAAGATAATAACATACACGATTCCGCCAATCAGCAACCAATTCATATGATTTTCTTAGATGTGCCACTTTTCACAATTCATCAGAAATTGGGGATCAGCATCAGCTCCTATACCAGGTGTGTCAGGAATACTGAGCGTGAAACCATTGAAAGTCAGCCCACCAATAACCGGATCTATAAGGTGTCCCAATAAGCAAGTATCTAGGTCGAAAAATATAATATTCGGACTTGCTAATGCGAAATGCAGGTTTGCGCTGAGACCTATTCGGCTTTCGAGCATACTGCCAATCATACATTTTGTCCCTGTTTGCAGCGCAACTTCATGGATCTTCTGTGCTTCTAAGATGCCGCTCGATTTTGCGAATTTGATGTTCAGGTATTCGCAAGCCTTACTATTGATTAACCTTCTCGCGTCGTGGTGATCATAACAGCTTTCATCGGCCATAATCGCAATGGGTGAATTCACATTGAGCTCAGGCAGTTGGTCATCAAACCAGGTACGCATCGGTTGCTCACAAAACTCAATATTGAAAGGTTCCAGTTTGCCAAGCGCAAGAAGTGCATCGTCAAAACTCCATCCCTGGTTGGCGTCCAATCGCAAAACTATCTCTTCGCCAACGGCTTCCCTGATCCGCCTTACCCGTTCCACATCTTCATGGATCTCTTTGCCAAGTTTAATTTTTATAATCCTGCAACCTTGCTTTTGATATCTTAGCGCAGAGAGGGCCATGTTTTCAGGCGTGTTGATCCCGATGGTCATATCTGTTTCCACGTTGCGCTTTTTACCACCCAAAAACTTGTAAAGCGGTAATCGGGCACGCTTCGCAGAAATGTCAAACAATGCCATGTCAAAGGCACTTTTTATGGTGTTGTTGTGTGCGGCATAACTTGATAGGTCGTTCATCCTTTCAGGAATATCAAGCGGATCTTTTTTAAGAAGGATCCTGGCAAAATCCTTGGCCATTGCCAAGCAGGTTTCCTGTGTCTCACCTACAATCATTGGAAAAGCGGAGCATTCGCCAACACCATAAATACCCGTATCAGTAAACATCCTGATCAAAACATTCTGTGCAAAATGCATTGTTCCCGTGGCAATCACAAAGGGTTCCATAGGAATTTTAAAACGATAAATTTCGATATGTGTTATCTTCATTGTGACAGCCTTTTAACGTAAAAGTACAACATAAAATTTATCTTTATATCATGAATTCAGAATCGAACAGTGAACCGAATAGTTTAATAAATGCCTCTTCGCCATACTTATTGCAACATGCCTATAACCCAGTAAAGTGGTATGAATGGGGGCCAGAGGCCTTACAAAAAGCAAGGGATGAAAATAAGCTCATTCTGGTAAGCATCGGGTATTCTGCCTGCCACTGGTGTCATGTTATGGAGCGGGAATGTTTTGAAGATCATGAAGTTGCAGAAGTAATGAACCAGCATTATGTCTGTATAAAGGTCGACAGAGAAGAGCGTCCCGATATTGATCAGATCTATATGCTAGCTATCCAATTGATGACAGGTAGTGGCGGTTGGCCCTTAAATTGTATCTGCTTACCTGATCAGCGACCGATATACGGAGGAACCTATTTTAAAAAATCGGATTGGATCAATGTATTGACCAACGTGTCCAATATGTGGGATCACGAACCAGAAAAGGCCATTGATTACGCCAACAGGTTAACTGATGGAATTAAAGATGCAGAAAAGATCATTCCTAATGTTAAGGTTGATGAATATACAGCTAGCCATTTAAGGGAGATCATCAAGCCTTGGAAGCATTATTTCGACATGTCTGAAGGCGGATATAACCGGGCACCAAAATTTCCATTGCCCAACAATTGGCAGTTCATGCTCAGGTACAGCAATTTAATGAAGGACGATGGTACCCATGTTTCGGCGTTGCTAACGCTCGAAAAAATGGCGATGGGTGGAATTTATGACCATATAGGCGGCGGGTTTGCCCGTTATTCTGTTGATGGAAACTGGCATGTGCCCCATTTTGAAAAGATGTTGTACGACAATGGACAGCTGATCAGTTTATATGCCGAAGCTTACCAATACTCGAAATCTGGATTGTTCAAAAGTGTTGCCGAAGAAACCATAGCCTGGCTGGAAAGGGAAATGACATCTGCTGAGGGCCTATTTTATTCTGCATTGGATGCCGACAGTGAAGGCGTGGAGGGTAAATTTTATGTGTGGGATAAATCAGCCTTCGATGCCGTGGTAGGGGCAGATGCAGAATTGCTCCAGGAATTTTTCAATGTAACGGAAGAGGGGAATTGGGAAGAGGAGCAAACCAATATACTACTTAAAAAGTTTACAGTAGAAGAGTATGCTGAAGTGAAAGGGA
>JAPSHM010000362.1 GCA_031179845.1 Pedobacter sp. | reverse complement strand
CTTATTGAATAGACCTTCTAACAAAAGGTTGTGGTAAAGCGGTTGCCTATTGGCTTATTAACTAAAATCGCAAAAAGACTATGTAAAATTGATCAAAGTAGGCTTTCGCACTGCCTTGATCAATTAAAAATGCTATTGGGAAACAGGAGGATTTTTAATCCCCCAATTTGTATTAGGCAGCGCTCCCATTTCCAACCTAAGTTTACCTCCTTTCAATAATTCAGACGCTGGAAACCAAAAGGAATCTAAACGTTTGCCGTTTAGCGTAGCAGACTGTACATACTTATTAGTCCTTGACGCGTTGGGGGCTTCAATGGTGAAGCTTTTTCCTCTGCCATACAATTCATTTAAATGAATGGTCACCTTCGGAAAGATTGGGCTTCCTATTTCATAAATAGGATTTACACTCGCTCCTCCATCTGTTTGAAAGAGACCGATCGCATTCATAATGAACCAAGCACTCATTTGTCCTTGATCTTCATCACCCAGATATGCATTTGCGGGACCGTAACCATAAAAACGATCGAGAATGGAACGGCTCCACTTTTGAGTTAACCACGGCTTTTCAGCCCAATTAAACAAAAAGGCAAAATGCATAGATTGCTGGTTGCCCTGAATGACAGGGTAATCCCAGTATTGATCTCCGGGTGCATTAAACCGCAGTTTATCGCTTTCCTCAAATCCCCATGATAATCTATCCGTAAAACGAACTTTCCCCATCTTATTAATCAATCCAGGAATATCCTGGGGAACAAAATAGGTTAACTGCCATGCATTGCCTTCAACATAATGTTCGTTCGCACCTGATTTAAATGGATCAAAATCCGGAAACCAGCTGCCATCAGACTTCTTCATACGCGCAAATCCGGAGGTTTGATCGATTACATTTTTCCAATATCCCGAACGATCATGAAATTCCTTATATTCTTTTTCCTTTCCCAATGATTTGGCAAACTGTCCAACCGTCCAGTCGTCGTAAGCATACTCCAGTGTATTAGAAAAACGTCCTTTATCGTAAGGCACATATTTATATTTTAAATAGGATTCCAGGTCTCTGTTTCCGGCAAATCCCGCAGCGCCTACTTTTTGCGCAGGAGTTGTTTGCATTTTATACACCGCATCAAAAGCTTTTTGCACATCATAATCACGAATTCCCATCTGGTAAGCACCGACGATTAAAGGAATCTCATGTTCAGCTACCATTACCGGAACATAGTTCATTCCTGCAGGCCCCTTAGACAACCAGCCATTGGCATCATACATCGCCAATTGCGATTTTACCCATTTGGAAGACCATTCCGGTGTTGCCAAATTCCAAAATTGATTCAAGTTCCAGAACGTATTCCAAAAAGCATCACATCCCAAAGCAACTGCCTCCGGATCTTTTAACTGCTGAACTTTCTTTGACGCATCAACCCAACTTCCATCCACATCGCTCCAGGTATTACGGCTTGCCAAAGCCCTGAACATATTGCTATAAAAGCGCATCTTTTCTCTGCGGTCATTACTGCTGATTTCCAATCTGCCAAACCAGTTGTTCCAGACTTCCCTCTGATTTTCAACAATTTTAGTAAAACTCCATCCAAAAGGCTTGGTAATTTCTTCCGATAAATTTTTTCCGGCATGCGCTATACTGACTAAGGAAATACCGGTTCTTACCTGAACAGTTTGATTTTCTCTCGTATCGAATTCAACAAAAGCACCAGCATCTTTTAAATCCTTTTCGTTGCCAATGTTCGTTCCCAAAACGCGCCCATCCATCCAGGTTCCGTATTTTTTTATTGGACGGTCAAACTCAATCACAAAATGAACCGTATAGTCCTGATTAACCCCACCTGACCAGGCATTTTTCGTAAACTGTTTGCTTGATCCTTCGATACGGTAATCACTCACTTTTTTAAGACTTACTTCTTTCAGTTCATAATTATATTCAGCGGGGATCATCAAATCAATCATCACCCTGGAATCTTCACGTTTAGGATAGGTATATCTTTGAAAACCAGCCCGGGTGGTTGAAGTGAGTTCAGCCTTTATGCCATAATCGCTAAGCATCACTTTATAATATCCAAGAGGAGTTTCTTCAGTTCCTTTATCTATTCCCGACCTATATCCACCACTGGTACTATTCTGATCACCGATTTTAATCTGCAACGGCCCTGCAGTTGGCATCATGCCTAAACCTGCCATTGTCCATTCATGAATATGACTAAACGTACCAACACTCTCAAATGTAGGATCATATCCTCCCATCCAACCGGAATTCTGGTTGTCAGGACTTAACTTTACCATGCTGAACGGCATCCATGGACCTGGAGCAATCATCCACCTGGAATGTGCTGATCCCAATTTTGTATCTACATAATCTGCAGGGGTCGAGCGTTGGAAGGGAGCTCGCTTTACCCTACCCTTTCGGACGGAACGTCCGTTGACAAAGATCTCGTATTTGCTATCAATTGGTTTAGCAACTGCCGGCATCGGAACTTCAAACTCATACCTTGAAGTATCCAGCTTTTCAGAAAAGATCAATTTGTTGTCGAGTTTCACGGTAACCTCTGGTTTTCCCCGCAGATGCGAGACATCAAGCAGCAGGGGTTGAAAATACCCGGTGTCTATCTTTATTGTATAGTCTGCAGCTTTTACCTGACGAATATATATCTCAGCAGGCTTAATCACCTGAAGGCTTTTATCACCCTCCAATCTCACCTGATCAAAGACGATCCAGGATCCTGATAACGAAGTTAGTTGAATCTCATTTCCTCCATCCCTCAGGCTTTCCACAGGAACCGTTAACTTGTATTCTTTGGCTGCGACAAAGTTACCTTCCAGTGCGGCATCGGTATTACTTCTTACAGGTAACTGAAATGTTTTGGCTTTCCCATTTACCAAAATTTTTACAAGTGGTGGCAAACTGCCCTGATAATCTACCAAATCGATAATCAAAGTCCCTTTGCGCTTTCCCGACACCTGGTTCAATTCAAACAATATGTTTAGTACCTGTGACCGGATTCCGGATGTTCTTCCTGTTCCACCCCATTCGTCTGCTGGCCCCGGCATGGCATAAGGCCAATCTTCCCTGGCATCTGAATGACCGACCAAATAAAAACGGTCTTCCCATCCAAAATCAGCTGCTAAAAAATTGGCGTACCCTGAAGGCGCAAGCGCCATTCCGTCACTTTTATGATCAGCTTTACCTATTTCCCACAACATTTTTTGCTGTGCGTAAATAAAGCTTGTTACCCAACAACAAATGAGTGTAAGTAATACTCTTTTTCCTATCATGGTTTACAAATTCTAATTTTCTTAATTAATTTCACCCTCGGCCCAATCTTTCAATGAAGCAATTGCATCATATAAGACGCCAGCCTCTCCTCTAAATTCGCCAGATCCCTTAGGTGCTCCGGTTCTTACCTCATACCATTCAAAAAAGCCCTTATTGGCAAGTGTTCGATCTATCATTGGAAGAAGTTCTTCATAAGCTTCATTTACCAAACCGAAATTTACTAAGGCCCCTATCATCCGT
>JAPSHM010000088.1 GCA_031179845.1 Pedobacter sp. | reverse complement strand
TTAAGAATAGGGAATGTTCATCCGAATAATAGGTGCTGGGCGAGCCATAATCTAGCTCTGTGTTGCCGTTTCTTGCAAAAGGAGTGTTGGGCTTAAATTTATGGAGTAGGATGCTAACTCCTGCTTTCAAATGATGTTGCTCAAATGATGTTTGTATTGTCGAATTATACCCGAGATCCCGAACTGCTGAGTTAATTTTTGCCATGAATCCCTCTTGCTGGATGTCAAAGTTAAATTTGTAGCTACTGAAAGTTACGGTGTTATTCAAGGTCGTTTGGTCGGAAATTGTCCTTTTCCAATTTAATGAAGCTGCACCGTTTTGCCAATCCATTCCATTGGAGACATTAAACTGGACGGTTTCAAAGCCAAAATCGTCTCCTCCCAAATAGCCTGTTGCAAATAGCCTGTCTTTTTTTGACAGCTCTAATGTAGACGATATATTCAGATCATAAAAATCATATTTGATGTTGTTATCGTCCTTCGTTATTTTCGTCACCAAAGGCCAGATGGTCTGATTCATAAACGTTTTCCGCATTGTAGTAGAGACCGACCAGGTTTTTGTGATTGGTAGCTTTAAATTAACTTTTGCTGCCAGAAAGCTTAATTCCGCATCGAGCTCCATAGAATCTACTTTTTTGCTGCTACTTTTAATATCTAGAACAGCTGATATTCTTCCCCCATATTCGGACGGGATCCCAGATTTATAGAATTTTACGTCATCCACTGCATCGGTATTGAAGACAGAGAAAAAGCCAAGTAAATGCGATGGGTTATAAATAATAGCTTGATTGAAAAGGGTTAGATTCTGACCGGAGCTACTTCCTCTAACAAGTAACGCCGCGTTTCCTTCTCCACCTTTTCCTATTCCTGGAAGTGTTTGAACGGTCTTTATTACGTCAGAGACTCCAAGGAAGCCTGGCAATCGCTCCAAATCCTTCTTTTTGAGCTGATGGAAGTTATGCAGGCTGGTTTGCGTTCCATTATCTGCTCCATTGATAATTACATCGTCGAGGAGCATTATTTGAGGTTCAAGAAAGAAGCTGCTGATTGTTCTAATATCTCCCGGCAATTGAATTTTTAACTCTTTGTAGGCAATATGACGAATGATGAGTTTGTTATTTCTCTTTTTTATAGGCAATTTGAAATAGCCATCTTGATCTGTTAGGACCACTTTTTTTTGGTCTTCGAGGAATACTTGTGCAGCAAAAATTGGCTTCATTAACGAATCGGCATAAACATGACCTTGAAGAAATACTTGCTGAGCGTTTAAGCTGAGGGAAGAGGATATTAAGAAAAAAATAAAAAGTAAAGTAGTATTTTTATTTCTAGAGAAGCTGCACATAGTTCTTCAAAGAACGACATTATTTAAATAAGAAATATTATGGTCTGCATCTATATAATAAAATTTGCTATGAGCGATTCTTATCATAGAAAAGTCGCATCTTGTCGTGTGCCTAGAATACGAAGATCATATTTTCAAACAGTATCTCAGATATTTGGATCTAATAGAGCATGGAAAAGTTGAAGTGAGTCATGCAATTGTTTAACAGCTTTGTCGATGAGTATGAAGAAAATGTATAAGTATAATATAAATTGTGCTTCCAATTTTAGAAGACTACATCGAGTTTGGTGGGGATGCTATCAGGCTAGATTTTGATTACAGTAGAAATCAATTATACCGATTACCGTAAGATCATATAACCAATGCTTCAAATATTCAAACTCTTCGGAGAAAGAAAGCCCAAGGCTTCAGAACAAAAGCACGCTTCTATCACTAGTTATCCTGACAGGATGAACATTGATACCTATAATAAGGTAAATAAAAGGATTTGGGACTGGAGTTTTGCTGCAAATGTTACGAAGCTGCCAATTGATGTTACCAACGAAGACATAGGTAAAACCATTAGAACGCACCTTGCATTAACTCGTTACAATGTTAAGGTTGAAAAGCGCAATACAGCTGCTTACCGATGGTATAGATATCTAACAGCGCATGGCTTCGAGACTATGGCGCAGTTGCATGAAGAAGCTCTTCGTGTGGCCATATATGAAACCGACGGCAACATAACGTTGGTGCCAACATATAATAATGGAGGTAGTGGAAGAAACCGTGGCTTTTATGCGAGAGAATGGGATGCGTTTAAATGCAAGTTGACGGATTCAGATGAGAAGCTTGGTGCCAAGGTCAGGAAGGCATTAAAACGTAGCAGTGAATAACGTCTTTTGAGCCGAAACATATCTCAAACCGTAGGTGTGAAAAGAAATAAAGATCAGATCAATTAACAACTTGTAACTCCAAACGGCTTTAATGGATTCAGAACAGCGTTTAAATAGTTTGGACAAAGAAAAGGACACTCCATCCGGATGTGTCCTTTTTCTAACCAAATATAAACCTGTATGAACGGGTTTTACTTTAAGTTTCCGTAGTACTCTACGAATTTGGCCAATGCTGATGAATAGCCCCATTCGTTATCGTACCATGAAACTACTTTTACGAAGTTGTCATTTAATGAGATACCTGCTTTTGCATCAAATATTGAAGCGTGATCATCTCCGATGAAATCAGAAGAAACCACATCTTCGTCGGTGTAAGCAAGAACACCTTTTAATTCGCCTTCAGAAGCAGCTTTCATTGCAG
This sequence comes from Pedobacter sp., assembly GCA_031179845.1. Classification (GTDB taxonomy): domain Bacteria; phylum Bacteroidota; class Bacteroidia; order Sphingobacteriales; family Sphingobacteriaceae; genus Pedobacter. The sequence continues at coordinate 10,424 of JAPSHM010000088.1, read as the reverse complement.
CTTTAACCTGCTCATAAGTAGCTGGTTTTTCAAGGCGAACAGTTAAATCTACAACAGATACGTCAGCCACAGGAACGCGGAATGACATACCAGTTAATTTTCCTTTCAATTCTGGAAGAACCATACCTACTGCTTTAGCAGCACCAGTAGAAGAAGGAATGATGTTAGAGAAACCACCACGACCACCTCTCCAGTCTTTAGCCGAAGGACTATCAACAGTTTTTTGAGTTGCAGTTACCGCATGAATAGTACTCATCAAACCTTCAACGATACCAAAGTTATCGTTTAATACTTTTGCGATTGGCGCAAGACAGTTTGTAGTACAAGAAGCATTTGAAACGATAGTTTGATCTGCTGTTAATTTATCATGGTTGACACCCATTACATAAGTAGGGATGTCAGCATCTTTTGCAGGAGCAGAGAATACTACTCTTTTTGCACCAGCAGCAATGTGTTTCTCCGCGTCAGCGCGGGTTAAGAATAAGCCTGTAGATTCAATAACAGTTTCAACACCAACTTCGTTCCATTTTAAGTTTGCAGGATCTCTTTCAGCAGTAATACGGATTGTTTTACCGTTTACTACAAGGTTTCCGTTTTCCACAGCAATGGTACCGTCAAAACGACCATGAGTAGTGTCATATTTCAACATATAAGCCATATAATCCGGCTCAACAAGGTCATTAATTGCAACGATGTCTAATCCTCTTTTTAAAGCAGCTCTAAAAACAAGTCTGCCGATACGGCCAAAGCCGTTGATTCCAATTTTGCTCATCTTAAATTATTAATTTGAATAGTAGTTTAGTAAATTATATATAGGTTCTTTGGTAATCGTTGTTATTTCGAGACCATTATTTCTGGCAATTGCCCGAAGCTGATCCTGAAAGTTCCCTGCAACAAGACCTACAAAATGTATTTCTTGTCCGGGGTGTAATTTTATAGTTGGTAACAGATACGTTTGAAAATAAAGTTCAAAAGCACGGTTGATAATGTCCAATATGTATGGATGATCCCGGTGATCCAGAAAAAATTCAAAGAACGAACTGAGAAACTGTTGAGCCATAGGCTTTTTGTAAATTCTCTCCAATACCTGAGGCCTGTCGAGATTATACTTCAGTTCAAATTCCTTTTGCAGATCTGCCGGAAGTTTCTCCTGTAAAAAAAGTTTTAGAATCACTTTTCCCAGGTAATTTGCAGACCCTTCATCACCAAATACAAATCCGAGACCGTAATTGTTTTTTTCCAGCTTCTTTCCATCGAAGTAAGCGCAGTTTGCACCACTTCCTAAGATCGCTACAATGCCACTGTTGTTATAACACGCTGAAATCGCCGCACCGTAAAGATCATCCATTACCGTTATTTTGCTGTACCTGAAAAATAGGTTCAGTGTATTGGCAAGCTCTTCCTTTCTTTCTTCGGAAGATGCACCAGCAGCGAAAACATAGATCTTTTTGATACTTTCCGCGTGATTGATCAAAGTTGCTTTTTTATTCAGATAATGAAGTATTGTCTTTTGATCATTAAAACATGGGTTAATCCCAGGCATAGTGCATTCGGCAATAGTCTTACCCTCACTGGCAATTTTCCAGAAAGCCGTTTTCGATCCGCTGTACACTATTGCTATCATGTTATATAGATAATACTTTAGTCATCTCCAATAAGTCACTTTCTAACTTAAACGTATGCCGGGTAAGGGCTTCTTCTAAGCTCGTTGTATTTACTTCGTTTCCTCTTAGACCAACCATTTGCATGGTATTTCCTTTTAACAGTTCATTAACAGCGGCAAAGCCTAGTCTGCTTCCCAGGATCCTGTCAAAGCTGCTCGGACTACCACCACGCTGAAGATGGCCTAATATAGTAACTTTCGTATCATAATGGTTAAAACGTTCTTTAACTTTTTTAGCAACGTCATATGCTCCACCGTCTTTATGCCCTTCCGAAACAATCACAATACTAGAAGATTTCTTCGTAGATGCACCCGTTTCAAGCAATCCGATCAGCTCGTTCAAGCTGGTCTCTTTTTCCGGTAAAAGCACAGCTTCCGCACCACTGGAAATAGCACTTCTCAAGGCAATACATCCTGAATCCCTGCCCATTACTTCGATAAAGAACAAACGGTCATGAGAATCAGCGGTATCCCTGATCTTGTCAATGGCTTCGATAACGGTGTTAATGGCCGTGTCGTATCCCAGCGTAAAGTCTGATCCGTACAGATCGTTGTCTATCGTTCCAGGTATACCCATTACACGGATACCGAATTTTTCTCCAAAACGTTTGGCGCCGGTAAATGTTCCGTCACCTCCAATTACAACTAGGCCATCTATGTCCCGAGCCTGCAAATTTTTAAAGGCCTGCTCCATTCCCTCATCTGTCTTGAACTCCAGGCAACGAGCTGTTTTCAAGATCGTGCCTCCCAGATGAATGATGTTGCTAACGGACCTTGCATCCATCGGATTAATATTATTATTGATTAATCCCTGATATCCTTGCAAAACTCCAAACATATTTATACCATTGTATATTCCGGTTCTGACCACTGCTCTGATGCAAGCGTTCATTCCGGGAGCATCTCCTCCAGAGGTTAATACTGCGATATTTTTGATATTTGGTTTCATGATTTATATTTACGAATATAGCGTGTATTATTTACACTAAGTAATTTATTTTTAATTTTCCTAAGTTAAGAGGAAACGAGTATATTTATTTGCTTTATTATTTAAAAAATTAATGTTTTGAAAGAAGTCTTGCCAAAATTTAATTCCACTTTCTCGATTGATTGTGTGCTGTTTGGATTTGATGAAGGAGAATTGAAAATTCTTTTAATTGAAAGAAACGAAGAACCGTTTAAGGATTGGTGGGCCTTACCCGGTAATCTCGTTGAAGAAGAGGAAAGCTTAGATCAATCGGCCGGCAGGATTCTCCACGAACTAACTGGTCTTAGCGATATCTACATGGAACAATATTATACTTTTGGTGATGTGGCCAGGCACCCGCAGGGACGAGTTGTAAGTATTGCTTATTATGCGCTTTTAAGACTAGGCGGCGATAAGGTCGTAAAGCCGGTCAGCAATTATGCAAAACAAGCATATTGGAGAAACGTCAAGGATTTGCCCAGACTTGCATTCGACCATCAACAGATCTTTGAAAAGGGAATGGAAAAAATCAAAAGGCGGATCAAGCATCAACCGATTGCGTTTGAATTGCTGCCTGAGAAATTTACGCTCACCCAGCTCCAAAATGTGTACGAAGTGATCCTGAACAAGAAACTCGATAAAAGAAATTTCAGAAAAAAGATGCTGAGTTTTGGCGTATTGAGAGATCTAAACGAAAAACAGTACGGCGTATCCTTCAGGGCAGCCACCCTGTATAAATTCGACAAGCGGAAATATGCCAAATTATTTGGCAAAGAGATTTCTTTTTAATTTCAGCTACGATTAAACATTAAAAAACCCCAAGGGCGAATAGCCCTTGGGGTTTTTTAATGTTATTATATTTCAAAATTACTTCTTCCCGATGGTCAGGTGATAGTTTACCAGGTCATCTATAGGAGAGCGGATGATCTTGCCAATGCCCATTTCATATCTATCAGCTACTACGCTTAATATATCTCTGAAGCTATAACCAACAGATCCAACACAATTCAACTTATAATCTTTGTAATTCGGATAATGCGTTACCAGGTTATCAAAAAATGCAGTGAACGCATAGTTGATCGTATCGAAGGTATAATCCTCATAATTGTCTTTGAAGTCATACAAGAACTTACTGAATCCCGCGCAAAAGCGATTCGGAAGTGGTTTGTTGTAAATGTGATCGAAGATGTCTTCATTTGTTAAGGCGAAGTTGTCGTAAAAGCTTTCTCTAAGACCTTTTGGCATGTAACCTTTCATATAATCGCCTAAGATCCTTTTTCCAATGAAACACCCGCTACCTTCATCACCAAGAAAATAGCCTAAGGAATCGATATTCATTGTAATTTCCTTGCCATCGTATAAACAGCTGTTCGTTCCTGTTCCAAGGATTGCTGCAAAACCAGGTTCATCACCCAATAATGCCCTACAGGAAGCAAGCAAATCATGACCAACATTGATCTTTGCATTTGGAAATACCTGTTGCATGGCATCAGCAACAATTTTCCGGTTTACATCTGTAGAGCAACCTGCACCATAATAGTTTACTTCAGTTAATTTGTCTACTTCCAAATGATCAGGAAGAGATTTACTGAGGGACTCAACAATATATTCAGTTTTTGAAAAATATGGGTTATAGCCTTCAGTATTAAATAGAATTTTCCTGCCAGCTTCATTAATTAAACACCAATTCGTTTTGGTTGATCCCCCGTCTGCGATTACTATCATCTTAATTTGGTTTTTTCGTGATTAAAGTAAATATTCTGGCTGTTTTTGTAGTGAATTCACTCATAAATTTAATTTTTTGGTTTTGGTTAGTGATTTGTTTTTCGTTGTTTAAATATGTATCAGGTGTGTTTTTAATAATATTTAAGGTTAGGATATTGTTAAATAAACACTAAGCTAAAATTACACTTGTTATTTTAAATTCCAAATTTAAAATTCCTCCTAACAAATCTTGACAAAGTAAGCTGGTATTCGCTATAAGTTTTATCCCCAAAATTGGTGGTAATTTAAAAATGCTTGAGTAATATTGTAAAGAAAAAAGCAACGGATGAAAATAGATCTCAGAAGTGATACAGTAACTGTTCCCGATGTAGGTATGCTGGATGCCATGATGACTGCCAAAGTTGGTGACGATGTTTATGGTGAAGATGAAACCGTACGTGAATTAGAACACAAGCTGGCTGTGATGTTCGACATGGAAGCCGGCCTGTTTTGTCCTTCTGGAACAATGACCAACCAGATTGCCATCAAATGCTTCACAAACCCGATGGATGAAGTGATCTGCGATCAGGGATCGCACGTATACCGGTATGAAGGCGGAGGGATCGCGTACCATTCGATGACATCTGTAAGATTAATCAACGGGGAAAGAGGGATCCTCACTCCGGAACTAATCGAGCCGGAAATTAATGAAGAGAACATTCACTATCCAAATTCCAGTCTGGTGGTACTGGAAAATACAACTAATAAAGGCGGAGGCGCAGCTTACAGCCTGGCGCAAATTGAACCAATTCATACGCTCTGCAACATAAAAGGTCTAAAATTGCACCTGGACGGCGCAAGAATCTTTAATGCGCTGCTGGCAACGGGCGACGATGCTTCGGCCTATGGACAGTATTTTGACGGCATCTCTGTTTGTTTGTCTAAGGGATTGGGTGCACCGGTTGGTTCTGTATTGTTAGGCTCAAAGGAGACGATCAAAGCGGCCACTAAGATCCGCAAAGCTTTTGGTGGTGGAATGCGGCAGGCAGGCTATTTGGCCGCCGCAGGGATTTATGCGCTCGACTATAACATTGCCAAACTGGCCATGGATCATTATCACGCACGTGCCCTTGCTGATGCGCTAAGCAAGACAAATTATGTGGCTTCAATATATCCTGTAGAAACTAATATCGTCATATTTGAAGTTGCTGAAGGCATCAAACCTGAGCGCGTGGTATACCACCTGGCTGAAAAAGGGATCCTTTGTAATACCACCGGGCCTAAAACCGTAAGATTGGTGACCCACCTGAACATTACGGAAGAAATGATAGACAAGACCATAGAGATCATCAAACAATTGCAAGTATCAGCTCATAAATAAACCTATCCCTTAATGAAGAAAATTCTTATAGCCAACAGAGGTGAAATTGCACTGCGCATCATGCGCTCTGCCCGGGAAATGGGAATAAAGACAGTAGCTGTCTATTCAGAGGCTGACCGGCAATCCTTGCATGTACTTTATGCAGATGAAGCCGTCTGTATTGGTCCGGCGCCGTCAACTCAGTCCTATCTTGTGGGCGAAAAGATCATCGCAGCCTGCAAAGCGACGGGAGCAGAAGCAATTCACCCAGGATATGGCTTTTTATCAGAAAATGCTGCATTTGCCAGGCTGGTGGAAGCCGAAGGACTGATCCTCATCGGACCAACACCCGAAGCAATGGAGATCATGGGCAATAAGCTGTCGGCAAAGGCCGCAGCGCTAAAATATGGAATCCCTATGGTCCCCGGTACTGAAGAGGCGATAACAGATGTTGAAGAAGCGAAACAAAGGGCAATTGCCGTTGGCTTTCCGATCTTAATCAAAGCGGCGGCAGGCGGTGGTGGAAAAGGAATGCGTGTGGTCGAACAGGCCGAAGATTTCGAAGAACAAATGCAATTGGCCGTTAGTGAAGCAAAATCGGCCTTCGGCGATGGTGCAGTGTTCATTGAACGCTATGTTTCCTCTCCGCGTCATATAGAAATACAGGTTCTGGGTGATACCCATGGCAATATCGTTCACCTTTTTGAGCGGGAATGCTCCATTCAAAGGCGGCATCAGAAAGTAATTGAAGAAGCACCGTCTTGCGTGCTGACCGAAGGAATAAGACGGGAAATGGGCAAATGTGCAGTGGACGTTGCCCGATCCGTAAATTACGTTGGTGCAGGAACAGTCGAATTTATCCTCGATGAAAACCTCGATTTTTTCTTCCTGGAAATGAATACCAGGTTGCAGGTAGAACACCCGGTTACAGAAATGATCACGGGACTTGACCTGGTAAAAGAACAAATTAAAATTGCCAGAGGGGAGCAACTTAGCTTCCGTCAGGAAGACTTGGAAATTAGCGGACATGCCATAGAGTTGAGGGTGTATGCCGAGGATCCAGAAAATAACTTCCTTCCTGATATCGGTGTTTTACAAACTTATAAAACCCCGAAAGGCAATGGTGTAAGGGTTGATGACGGATTTGAACAAGGCATGGAAATTCCGATCTACTATGATCCAATGATCGCAAAACTCATTACTTACGGTAATACCCGTGAAGAAGCGATGGAACGAATGGTCCGCGCAATTGATGAGTATCACATTACCGGCATTACCACCACATTGGGCTTTGGGAAATTTGTCATGCAGCACGAGGCCTTCAGGTCGGGAAATTTCGATACGCACTTTGTAAGTAAGTACTTCCATGCCGGAAGTTTGAAGCATGAGAATGATGATGAAGCACTGGTTGCTGCGGTATTTGCTGCCCAGGCATTCAGGAAACAAGTTGCAGCAAACCTTTTACCAGTGCGGGCGAATTCAGTAAGCCACTGGAAAAGAAACAGGATAATTAAATAGTGCATAACAATATGTTTACAGGAATAATAGAGACACTTGGAGAAGTGAAAAAGATCAGCGCAGATGGATCAAACTTGCATTTTACGATCCAGTCGGCCATTAGTACAGCCCTAAAAATTGATCAAAGTGTGGCACATAATGGCGTGTGCTTAACCGTAGTTTCCTTAGATGAGGATACCCATACGGTTACCGCAATACAAGAAACACTGGAGAAAAGCAATATGCTGCATTTGCGTGTTGGGAATAAGGTGAATCTGGAACGTTGTATGCAGATGAACGGCCGACTGGATGGACATATCGTTCAGGGACATGTTGATCAGACCGCAATTTGTGTGAAACGAGCTGAACTGGATGGCAGTTGGGAATACAGGTTTAAATACGATGCTTCAAGTGGAAATGTAACAGTTGAAAAAGGCTCGGTTTGTATCAATGGCATCAGCCTAACCGTAGTTGGGTCTGAAGAGGATGAGTTCTCCGTATTTATAATTCCTTATACGCATGAACATACCAACTTGCATGAAGTGAACGTCGGAGATACCGTAAATATTGAATTTGATATTATTGGAAAATACGTAGCTCGACTGATCAACAGATAGTTACCTTTTTAGTTCTTCGATCTTGTTTTTGATATAGGCCACGTGTCGTTTTTGCTTTTCAACATTTTTTATGCTCTTCAAATACTGGCTGTAATAATTTATAGCATTCTTTTTGTCGTTCAGTTTGTTTTCATAAACAAGCGCTATGCTGTAATAAAGACTTCCGTTGTTTTCAAATAAAAGACCTCTTTTATAGGTCTTAATGGCATCATTACTTTGATTTATGTTTTCGTAAGAGTCGCCAAGAAGTCCGTAATAAGAAGCAATTTTACCTGATATCCCCGTCTTGATGGCTTGCTCCAAATAGCTTATGGCAGTTTTATAATCTTTGATCTCCCGGTGACACTGCGCCATTTGGAACAACAAACTTTCAGTTGGCGCTGCGTTACTTGCTAACAATAGCTTTCCGGCCTGTATTGCGTCAGCATACTTCTCCAGAACCATGCTGATCGGAATTTGTGTTTTCAGCAAATTTATATTTGTGCTGTCCACAGCTAATGCCGGCTTTAGGGTGGCCTCGGCTTTGCGGAACTGATTGTCCCTGAAATAGCGTCCAGCCAAAGCAGCTGCTACCTCAGCATCCTGGGGATTGAGTTCGTTGGCTTTCATCAGGTAGACATTTTCCATTATTGCGGTGCTATCACTTTTTAGCATTGCGAGCCGTTTCCAGGCGTTGAAATTATTGCTATCCAGCTTTGTAACCGACAGATAATAACCGGCCGCTTCGTTATTCTGATTGAGTCGTGTATTGATGTCTGCCAGCACAGTTAAAACCCTAACCTGATCAGGAAGTTGACTATTTAGTCGTACGTAATTCTTCTCCGCATTTACAAGATTGCCAGCCATAAAGTTTGCATAGGCAAGGTGCTTCAATTTCTCTACATCATTACTATCGGTGTAGATCTTTTGAAGGTATTGTGCCGCTTCAGCATATTGTTGCGACTGGTAATAATCCAACAATATTTGTTGGTCCAGACTTTCTGATGTCTGCGCCTGTGCCAGTTGAAAAAATAAACAAGTAAATAGTAGAATTAATTGCTTCTTCATAATCGGGTAAAATACCAAAATCCTCATATAGTACCAAAAATTAAAACAATTGGCAGGGTAGTTGGTTAAACATATAGAATAAATAGAACGTTAATTTTATTAGTAAGCATATGGATACGTTGAAGAAGTTTGAATTAATGGAGAAGATTGTAAGAGAGCTTGACGATCTACAACACTCCCAACAGGCAGTAATTCAAAAAATAGGGAAAATTGAAGTTGACAATATAGAACTTGGGGATAAACGGTTGGAAAACGACCTGCCAGACATGCATCAGCGCATTGCAGATAATTTAGATGCAATTGCAGGCATTTTGGCTTATTTTGCAGAAAAAACCCAGAATTTTGGAGATAAAAATAAGGTAGATGTGCTAAAAGAGCGCCAAGCTATCAATGACGCTACAGGTCAGCAATAAAACTTGTAACCATAAACAATATAAGCGCCCTTGGGCGCTTATATTGTTTATGGTTATTCCTTATTTAACGGTAAGTAAAGGTAGAATTTACTTCCCTTATCCGGTTCACTGGTCACCCTAATCATTCCATTGTTCCTTTCCATAAAGTCTTTACAAATCACCAGACCAAGTCCGGTTCCTTTTTCATTCAAAGTACCTCGTGTAGAAACGCTGGTTCCTTCAAATAGGAGTGCTAATGCTTCTTTAGTCATGCCTCGTCCATTGTCCTCAATGATGCAGGTCATCATCTTGAAATCTTCATTGTAAACGTTGCTGATCGTGATCTCACATTCTTCATTGCAAAATTTGATCGCGTTATTCAATATATTCCTGACTACAATTTGTATCATCAGGATGTCTCCATAAACTTGTACGTCTGGAAATACGTCCTGAATGATTCGAATTCGCTTCAAGGTAGCTGATGGCTTATGATAATTCACCTCATTGATGATCATATTTCTCAGATCAAACTGCACTTTATTGATACCATAGCCTTTAAGCTGACTTCTTGACCAATGTAAGATATTTTCTAACAGGTCGGTGGTATACAATATATCCCTGCTCATTTTTGGTGATAAAGACTTGAATTCAGCAATGCTGATCATATCCGTATTCAGCATTTTCAGTATCTCCGACAAATTAACAAGCGGACCCCTCAGATCGTGCGCGATAATAGAGAACACTTTATCTTTTAATTTATTGAGCTTCTTCAGCTCTTCAGTTTGCAATTTCGACTTCACCGCTTCTTCTTTTACAGCCGTTAGGTCCTGAAGTTTGATAACGGTAGCCTCATTATTGAGTTGATTCGCGTTGAGGTACATAATATCCGCTTCCAAATAAAAAGATCTTTCCTGAAGTTGTACGTTCATTTCCAGTTTTCCTGAGCGATGATTTTTCAGGAAGTCAAGTAAGCTGGATTGATCCGGGAACAGAGTTTCAAGCGGTCTACCTATGATTTTATTTTTATGGTGATCCGGAAGGTATTTCTTGAAGGCAATATTGCAGTCGATCGCCCTGTTTTGTCCATCTAAAACCAAATAACCGTCCTGAATTAGATCCAAAACTTTCTCCCTGGCCACAGGGATGATGTCAAATAATTTAAATCTAAAAATTGCGA
>JAPSHM010000087.1 GCA_031179845.1 Pedobacter sp. | reverse complement strand
TTGGTGAGTAATAAGTTAAGCAGTTCAGTTCCAACAGATAGAGAGGTTGTTTTAGGGGTCTTAAATAATTCAGAAGATGCGCTAAGTAAATTGTATACAGGGTATTTTCCGATGGTTTTACAATTTATTTTGAATAATAACGGTGATGAAGACGATGCAAAAGATGTGTATCAGGAGGGAATCATAGTTTTATACAATAAAATAAAAGGCGGTAACTTTGAGTTAAGCAGTAAACTAAAAACCTATATCTATTCAGTTTGCAGGCGGATTTGGTTGAAAAAGCTTTCTCAGCAAAGCAAGAAGTCGAATAACATATCAGATTTTGAAGATATCATAGCTGTTGAAGTTGATTTGGAACTACATGAAGAGAAGGACCAGCAATTTGAGAAAATGCAGTCCGCCTTACTTCATCTCGGTGAGCCCTGTAAGACTATTATTCAGGATTTTTACATCAGTAACCTTTCGATGCAGGACATCTGTGAAAAATTTGGCTATACGAATACGGACAATGCCAAAACACAGAAGTATAAATGCCTTCAACGGTTAAAGAAATTATTTTTTCAATCTTAATACAGACATGAGAAACGAGATAGAGTTAGAAGCTATAATTGAAGACTACTTAAATGGTAAATTGAATGAGGCAGAGTTGAAGGCATTTGAAGAACTGCGTTTAAATGATCCCGTTGTAGATCATAAAGTGGTGACCCATAAAGTTTTTCTTGATTCCTTAAATGAATATGCGGCAATTTCAGACCTGAAGCATAAAATGGCTGAGGTTCATGCAAAGATTGATGTTGCTACCATGAGCAAAGCGCTTGGGCCACATCCTTCATTCATTGTAAATATCTGGCGTAAAAATAAAGCAGCGATTGCTGTAGCCGCTTCTTTTATCCTGTTGACCGTTGTAACCCTTTATTCGATACAGCAGACTACTCAGCAGAGTGGAAGTGTAGAGTTGGTGAGCAGGGAACTGGCTAAAATTAAAAACTCACAGAGTAACCTTATCAGAAAAATCAATTCATCCAATGTAACGAAGAACCTGAAGCCCGCCAACTTTGGTGGTACAGGTTTCGCTTTAACAGCAAATGGCTACATCTTAACCAATTTACATGTGGTAGATGGAGCGGACTCGGTATATGTAATGGATAGCAAAGGAAACTCCTATAAAGCAGTTGTTAAGCGTAAAGATTCCCAGTATGATTTGGCAATTCTCAAGATTATTGATGATTCCTTCAATACTCTGTCCATACTACCTTATAAACTGAAACAAAATGTGATTGGAATGGGTGAATCTGTATATACACTTGGATTTCCAAAGGATGATGCTGTATATGGACAGGGCTACGTAAGTTCAAAATCAGGTTATAACGGAGACACAACGCAATACCAGGTATCCATTCCGGTTAATCCCGGGAACAGTGGTGGGCCTTTACTCGATCATCAGGGAAATATCATTGGCGTGATTAGCGCAAAACAAAACCAGGTTGACGGTGCAACGTTTGCTGTAAAGTCGAAATATATTCAGGAAGCATTGAACTCTATTCCGGACGATTCATTGGGCAGAAAGGTTGCTTTCAGCAGAAAAAATTCATTGCAAGGACTCAGTAAACCTAAACAGGTGGAGAAAATCAAGGATTATGTTTTTATGATAAAAGTCTATAAATAAATAACCTGTAGCCAGGTGAATTTTTAACTTACTTTTTGAAACCCCGAAACTATTTGTTAGTTCCGGGGTTTATTGTTTTAAGCCTTTTCAGAATCGGGAAGCAGAAACCTTTTTAACATCGGAATGTAGAAAAATTAATAATTAAGTATACTGAATTTCTAGACATTATTAATTACCTTGTAATCGTATTTATTTACACCTTAAAAATATAAAATTATGAGTTTAAGAATAGGGGACACAGCGCCCAATTTTAAAGCACAAACTTCTATCGGCGACATCGATTTCTATGAATATTTAGGAGATAGCTGGGGTGTCTTATTTTCTCATCCTGCGGATTACACCCCGGTATGTACAACAGAGCTTGGCCGTACTTCTGCATTAAAGAGTGAATTTGAAAAGAGAAACGTTAAGGTTTTGGCGTTAAGTGTAGATTCTGCGGAATCACATAAAGGCTGGATTAAAGACATCAATGAAACCCAAAATACAGAAGTAGATTTCCCGATCATAGCAGATGAAGATAAAAAGATAGCGGATCTTTACGATATGATCCATCCAAACGCTTCGGAAACTTTGACCGTACGTTCGTTATTTATTATATCGCCTGATAAAAAGATCAAACTAATGCTTACTTACCCGGCTTCTACCGGACGGAATTTTAACGAAGTTCTGCGGGTAATTGATTCACTGCAGCTTACTGCAAACTATAGTGTAGCAACACCGGCTGATTGGGAAGACGGACAGGATGTGGTTGTAATGAACAGTATCAAAACTGAGGACATTCCGGCTAAATTTCCTAAAGGACATAAAGTGATCAAACCCTATTTGAGGACAACACCTCAACCGAATAAATAGTATTTGAACCAAGCAGCAAAAAGCCATCCTTTATTTCAGGGATGGCTTTTTTAATTGTGCTTAACTAAACTTCGCTTGCAGTTCAGCAAACTTATTCTGAAACTTTTTACTCAATTCGGTCTGCTGGTGCACTACAGCTAGTTTACCCAACTGGTTGAGGACGAACATGCCTATGTGTATTTCCCTTTCGTAGCTGTTGATTCGTCTTGGTTCCAATGATGAAATGTAGGTTAACTCCTTGTCGATGAAGTCTAACGTTGCCATAGAAAGGGTACTTGCAGCTTTGGTTTCACTCAATAAATACATATTTTCGATTGTCTGACAACGGTTTATTGTATCCTCAACCGAATAGTTTTTTAACGGCATTTCTTCCATGTTTTTGATCAGCAGTTTGTGAGCCTCAACCGATTTTCCTTCCAATACCAGGTTCGATGTTAATGTATTCAATATCGTCCAGGTTCCCTCTGCAAAACTTCTGGTTTCTGTGTCTAAATATTTTGCTGTTCTAAATTCGTCAAGGTTGAATCTCTGCATCACATTCTTATACATCAGATCAGTATTGGTTCGTTCCATCTTATCTTGTAAATTCTTCGGATCCGTTTTGAATGGAAGCAGGCGTAGTGCATTTCCTTCCAGATATAGATAGTCGTCCAGGCCCATATAGGTGTCCCCGGATACGTAGGTTTCAAAATATATCGGACGTTCCCAATTGTTATTTGCCAGTATGTCCAATATCGCTAAATCAGACTTGAACAGATTGTTCTTTTTGAGTTCCCACTCCATGACCGGAACTACTTTTTCTTTGTCATCCTTAGAGATTGTACCTGTCTTAACCAGCTGATCAGCATCGATGGTTAGCTTGAACCTTTTAGTGGGCAGAAAGTTCTGAAACGTGCCGTCAGATAATTCGAGTTTGTCGGCTTTCTCGTCTGATGTGAGCACAGCCAATAGTTCATCTAATTCGACACTATCCTTTAACCCATAGTCAAAGTAAGGCAAATAGTCTCTCACACCGTTTACATATTTTTCGGCCGGCATCCTGATGGGTAAGGGAGCAGAGCTATTTAACGCAACTTTCATCTGATTGATGTAGGACTCATCAGATAGATATTGGATGTTTACTACGCGGACGTCCCTCCGAAAGCCTTCAACTTCCTGAACGTACCATAAAGGAAAGGTATTGTTATCAGCTGAAACAAATAAGATCGCATTGGGCGCGCAGGAGTTGAGGTAGTTTTTCGCCCAGTTTAATGCCGTAGTTTTTCCGGACCGATTGTGGTCTGCCCAACCTTCAACTCCCATGATGACAGGTGCGGCTAAGAGGCTGGTCCCGACAGCCAGGACCAAACTCAATTTAGGGGTATTTAATCGCGACAAGCATTCCCGGATAGCGAAGACACTGAAGCCTATAAATATGGCAAATGCGTAGAAGGACCCTACATAGGCGTAATCTCTTTCCCTGGCCTGCATGGGATCCTGATTTAAGTACAGAATAATAGCTAAACCGGTACAAAAGAACAAAGTGGTTACTATTAGCGCATCATTTCTGTTTCTGCGGTATAAAAACAACAACCCCGCAATTCCCATAATCAAAGGTAATCCGTAGAATCTATTAAATCCTTCATTTTGAGTTATACTTGGTGGTAAATCATTTTGATTTCCCAACCTTAATGCATCGATTGGTTTGATTCCGCTGAGCCAGTTCCCTTTGTGGTCACTTCCGTGTCCCTGTTTGTCATTCTGTTTGCCCACAAAATTCCAGAAAAAGTAACGCCAGTACATAAAATTAACCTGATAAGATGCAAAAAATTCCAGGTTCTTCACAAAGGATGGCGTTTCACCTTCTTCAAGATTTAACCATTGCTTATAAAAGTCTATGTGGGTGGCGTTATTGCTATAGGTTCTGGGAAATAAAAGGTTTTTATCATAGTCAACAGAAAATGCCTTTCCGGCAGTTTCGTATTTATCTTTTCCCTTTCTGTATCTGGTATAGGTATCTTTTGCTCCGGTTTGTTGCGCATCGAAAGTCTGACCGTACAACAATGGTTTATCACTGTAGCTTTCGCGACTTAAATATCCATAAAGTGCAAATGGATTGTCTGGATTCGAAAGGTTTAAGCTTGGCTTCGCATTAGCTCTGATAATAATCAAAAAATAAGAACTAAAACCAAAAAATACAAACGTCAGGCAAGTCATCGCGAGATTGAGGTGGTATCTTTTGGTTTTGACCGAGTAATGAATGACAAATCCAATTGATGCAGCCAGTAACAAAATAAATAGTATGGCTCCGTAGCCAAAGTCGAAGCCCAAGGTGTTAACAAAAAATAAGTCCAATTTCGCTGCAAAAAGAACGAAATATTGGATGATCACAAATTGTACAGTTGCCGAAATTATCGCAGCAACACCGATAGCCTTTATTACGCCCAGAATAGAAGGTTTAGCCGTTCTTTTAAAATAATAAACGAGAACGATGGCTGGAATAGCCAGCAAACTAAGTAGGTGCACACCAATAGAAAGACCGATGATGAATGCGATGAGTATTAGCCAGCGATCGTCCATAATTCTTTCCCATTTCAAAATTGCCCAAAACACAATCGCAGTAAATAATATGGAAAGTGAGTAAACTTCTGCTTCTACAGCTGAGAACCAAAAGGTATCAGAAAATGTAAATGCCAAGGCACCAACCACACCTGTGGAAATCACAGTAAATGCTTCTGTAATCGTTTTTGTCTCCTTGTAAAGCTTATCGGCAATCAAAGTAATGGTCCAATATAAAAACATTATTGTCGCAGCACTAAACAGCACAGAACTGAAATTGATCCAATAGGCAATTTTTGTGTGATTACCCAAAGCCAACAACGAAAATAGCTTTCCGATCATTAGAAACAATGGAGCTCCGGGCTGATGGCCTATCTGTAGCTTTTCTGCCGCAGTTATAAATTCACCACAATCCCAGAAGCTTACCGTTGGCTCCATAGTGGACCAATAAACAAAAGTGGCAAGTCCGAAGAGCCCGAACCCAACATAATTGTTGATGCGTTGGTAGTTTTTCATGATTTATTTTCGATTAGATTAATCAAAAATAAATAAACCATTAATACACTGCTCTTTAAATATGTTAAAGTTTGTTAAATTATTGACGCAAACATTAATTGATTTAATAGATAACTAATAATATTGTTCGATTTTTGCATCAATCACAATATAACCGGCAGATTTACTTTGAGTGAAAATCAGAAACTGGTGTTGATCCGGCCTTATTTTATATTTTTTAACTAGATTTTCCGCTTTATCCCTATAATTTCTTACAATTACATTTCCGATCAATTGTTTCTCCTTTTTCAGTTCACCTGAACTGATCACCCGGTTAATTCTAAATATCCTGCCTGGAAATTCTTCATTTAAGGTCTCAGCTGTATAGAGTTGTGTTTGGCTATCCAGCTTTTCTAATCCGTAAGTTTTTGCAATCAAATTGAAGGCGCCGCTTTTCAGTAGGGCAGCATCAGGCTCATATAAGAATGTGGACAAAGAGCCACTTGTAAATATACCACCCGCGGTTTCTTCTTCGTCTTTGAAAAAAGTAAATTGCTTTTCTTTTTCATTCAAAGTGGTACAAACGATCTTAAGCTTCTTCGTTGCTTCTCGTTCTACAACCCAAAGCAGCTCCTTGCATTCGTTCTTTACACTGACAATATGTACTTCAGCAACATGGCTAAGTTCTTTCAAGCCGGCGGCGATATCTAAGAATGGCGCAGTCTTGATGATGAGGCGATGTGATTTTTGAAGTAATAGGTTCAGGTGTTCCACAACGTTTGGTGTACAGTCCTTTAGGAGGAAAACCTTCCCTGACGAACTTCTTCTGGCTGGATCGATATAGATGGTGTCGAAAGTTTCTGAAGTATTCCGTAAAAATTCAAGTCCATCACCGGCCAGAAAGCGAAGGTTCGCCTGACCCAATATTTTTGCGTTATGGGCTGCGACCTCCGATAATTCCGCATTGATTTCACAGTGGGTGACAGTCGCAATGTTTTTAGCAAAGTAAAAACAATCTACCCCAAAACCGCCCGTAAGGTCGATCAGGTTTGTCCCAATTGCCAGTCTTGCTTTATATTGGGCAGTTATTTCTGAAGATGATTGCTCAATGGAGAGCAGAGAGGGGTAATAAATGCCCTGCTGATGGTACCAGGTCGGCAGTTTCCGCAAACATTTCTTTTTTGCAGCGATCTGATTGGATAGTTCATTCGATTCAATTGCAGTAAATGGACTCTTTGCCATGGCAATCTTATGCACATCATCATTCAGATGGAGATGGATGAATTCCTGAACTGCCGGATCTAAGATATGCTTGTTCAAAATCTTTTACGTTGTTTCTTTCTTATCCCGCATTACGATTTGGCAGGTATGTCGGCTTTTAACCTCTAACAAAACGTTCTTGTTTAGTGTTACCCTGTCTATAGTTTTCTGATTATAATACCTGATGGTAACCAGTTCAACACCGGTGTTGTATTTTACCTTATAACCTGCGGAAAGGTCGGCCATCAAACTTTCCAGTTTTTTCTCATCATAATCGAAGCTAATGGAAAAGCTTATCGCAGAGTTAAGCATGGTATTGATCTTGATCCTGTGGTTATGGAAAAGGCTGAAAATATCACTCAGATTTTCCTCGATAATGAAGGAGAAATCTTTTGGAAAGATGGATAGTAACACCTGGTTCACCTTAAATATGAATGAAGGGACGGGCAAGTAGTTCTTCAACTCGCTGATATCGGTCCCTTCAGCATCTGGTTGTAGAAAAGACCGAACATATAATGGGATGTTTTTATTTTGGATCGGCTTAATCGTCTTAGGATGGATCACTGTAGCGCCATAATAGGCCAACTCAATTGCGTCATGATAAGACAGTTGCGGAATTCTTTCTGTTTCATCAAACCATTTCGGATCGGCATTTAATACGCCTGGTACGTCCTTCCAGATCGTTAACGATTCAGCGCTTAAGCAAGCGGAAAATATTGCGGCAGAATAATCAGAACCGTCACGTCCAAGAGTGGTCGTAAAGTTCTCGCTGGTGCTGCCGATAAAACCTTGGGTAACCCCGATGTATTGCATCAATAGTGGCTTGAGGTTGTGCTCAATCTCTGCATTTGTCTTTTCCCAATTCACCAGGCCTTCGCGATAGGTGTTGTCCGTATGAATGAAGTTACGTGCATCAACCCAATTCACATTTGGCTGTAAAGTGTTTAAATACGCTGCAAGAATTTTTGAAGATACCAATTCACCAATGGAAACAATTTGGTCGTAAATATAATCTGGCGCATCATTGGGTTCTTCTTCAATTAGCCAGTCTATCTCCACGAAGGTATTGACGATGTCATTGAATACAGGGTGGTTTGCATCGGTGAACAGTTCATTTAAAATGCCAAAATGGTACTGCTTCACCGCTTCAAATATTTGATGGAGATCCTCCCGCTGTGTTAAGTATGCAGTAGTCAATTCTTCCAGCTTATTGGTGATTTTCCCCATTGCAGAAACAACAATGAGCAATCGCTCGCCTTTATGTTTCCCTATGATGGATGCTACGTTTTTTATGCCTTCTGCATCTTTTACAGATGCGCCTCCAAATTTAAATACCTTCATTTTTAATTAAGCGGGTTAAGTAAGCTGTTCGGCCTTGCAATATCTTTAAGGTCTGCAAAGGGGATGACCAGCTCTGTTGTTCCAAAGGCAAAAGCCTTGATCTCATAAGGATTGTACAGAAACTTCAATCCATTGTTGGTGATGCTAAAGTTTTGGTTCAAACTAAATTTATCATTTTCAAAGAAATAAATGTCTTTCAGACTGGCTGACGGACTCAAATTTTCATTTTTTCTAAAGATCTTTTCTGCAACGGCCGTGAGTGCTGGCATACTGCCTGGCTTGATCAATGAATCTAACGCGATCTCCACTTGGTTCTCCGGGTCATAATTCAGATAATTGAAGGAACTGTTGATGTGCGCGCCACCTGCGTAGTTCACATAAGTGTAAAGCATTGATAGATATTGAGGCTTTTGTTCTGTGACTTCAACTTTGCCATCCATAAACCAGGTTTGAATGTAGTCTTTGTTTTCATTGGTATAATCATCGAAATTCTTGATGAAGGCTGTAGCGAAATCCTGGTAATTCGCATACTGTTCGTCTGGGTTTGCCGAGCTTAGAACTTTCTGTGCAATGAACTGATTAATTTTCTCTACTTCGAATACAGGGTATGAAATGACCGCTTTTGAAGTGTCCTTTATATTTTCGGCTTCCGAAACCGGATGTTTGCTGTACACCTTTACTGAATCATATTTGTATGATAATGCTGTAGGTTTTGCTAGTCCTGCTGATGCTGTTGGTTTTTTTTCAGGCTGACAAGCGATGAAAGTCAGTAAGATCAAAAATAAAGGAAGATTTTTCATGATAGGTGTTTTTAAGGTATTCATCAAACTAATTTCTCCTTGGCGAATGAAGCGTTTAGCCAGCCGGATTCGAGATCTGCGGCGTATTTATTGTAGAAATTGATTGCTGGCTCGTTCCAGTCGAGCACTTGCCAGTTCATTCCATTGAAATTCTTGTCCTTTGCTTCCTGCATGACTCTTTCAAAAAGAAGTTTTCCTATTCCTTTTCCTCTGGAATTTTCGGTAACAATAAAATCTTCGAGGTATAAACGGCGGCCCTTCCAGGTAGAGTATCTGGTATAAAAGATGGCGAATCCTGCAATAAATCCATCTTCTTCTGCAACAAATGCGTCCCACACTTTATGCGGACCGAAACCAGCATCAATAAATTCATCCAGCGTAACGGTAACTTCCTGTGGGGCCCTTTCATAGACTGCCAGTTCATTCACCAGCTCCAATAATCTCACACAGTCTTCCTGTACGGCCGACCTTATCCTAATTCCCATCAATTATAATTTGGTTTGTAATTTTAGATATCATTGCGTTTTGAAGTATTTCATTAATTATTGATACGGTTTCAATAATTAATCTTCGCTCTTACTGACAGGTTTTTGAAGTTTTCTTTTTCCAAAGATATTACTGCCAATACGAACCATAGTGCTACCCTGTTCAATAGCCAGTTTATAATCACCAGACATGCCCATCGATACTTCTTTGAAATTGTCGTCTTTCCTGAAAAAACTCACTTTTATACCATCGAAAAGGGTTTTCAGCTCATTGAATTCATCCCTGGTTTGTTTCTCGATTGCGTTATTGCTTGCTATGCCCATCAAGCCTACGATACGGACATTTTGTAGTGCTGCGAACTCTTCATCCCGAAGTAGTTCAATGACCTCATCAAAGCCAAGTCCAAATTTGGTATCCTCATCTGCGATATAGATCTGGAGCAGGCAATCGATCACCCTTTTGTTCTTTGCTGCCTGTTTATTAATTTCAATCAGCAATTTCAGACTATCAACCGATTGAATCAGACTGATAAAAGGAGCGATATATTTCACTTTATTGGTTTGCAGATGTCCAATGAGGTGCCATTCAATGTCTTGTGGTAATTGTGCTTGTTTTTCAACCAGCTCCTGTACAATGTTCTCTCCGAAAATCCTTTGTCCGGCATGGTAAGCCTCTAACACAGCGTCTGCTTCCTGGTATTTTGATACGGCAATCAGTTTAACGGATAATGGATCTAATTCGCTTTTATATTTTATTAAGTTGTCTGCTATACTCATTTATCAGTATTTTTGGTAAAATTAACAACCTTAGCGAACTTTGTCTAAGAAATAATGATGTTTTAACATAATGAAGAACTTTCTGTATATCGTATTTGTCTTTTTTTTTGCCTGGGGATGTAAGCCAGGCATCCCGAAGGATATCATCCAGCCGGAGGAAATGGCAAAGGTTTTACATGATATTCATATGGCAGACAGTTACCTGGGAATGGTTTCGAAACCGGATTCAGCTAAAATAATTGCTGCTGGTTACTATAAAGGGATCTATAAGAAATATGGTATTGACTCTGCACTTTATACGAAAAGCATGGAATACTATTATAGAGATCCTCAAAAACTAAATGATATCTATGTAGCCGTAACCGATAAATTAACAAAAGAGAAAGATGTGCTGGAAAAAGCCGACTCCTTGATAAATGCGAAGAGAATTGCCAGGTTGAAGGCCGAATTCGTTAGAGATTCAACCCGCACTGCGGATTCCACTTTCTGGGCTGACTTTCTACTAAAGGAACCGATAAAGCGTAAGGACAGCACCTTGAATGATACCACTAAATTGAAAGATACCGTTAAGAAACGTATCGAGGTAATCCGATTAAAAATGGACTATAAGGGTCTTAAAGATTTGAAATAAGTATGTTATATCCAGAGAATTGTTTGGAGCGTTTGGGGTTTAATGAGGTAAGGCAACTTATTTATAAGCACTGTTTAAGTCCAATGGGGCAACAAATGGTCGAGAAGATGCAGGTGATGAACCGGTTCGACCAGATCAATAAGTTTTTAAGGCAAACCTATGAGTTTAAAAGTATCCTGGAAAATCAGGAGCCTTTGCAGATCAGCACTTTTTTTGACATAAAATCGCTGGCAGATAAGATTCGGGTAGAAGGTACCTACCTGGTTGAGGAGGAGTTGCACCAAATGTACGCTTCGCTACAAACCGTATTTTCGGTACTACGCTTTTTTGAAGAACGAAAAGATGTGTACCCGAACCTTGAAGCGTTATTTGAACATCTTCCAGTCGAAAAGAATATCCTGAAAAAGATCGAGACCGTGTTGGATCTAAAAGGTAAGATCAAGCCAAATGCGTCGCCCGCATTGCAAAATATCATTGGTGATATTGCTAAGACGGAGCAGGACGTGCGCAAGCGCATGGACTCAATTTATAAACAGGCAGTGGGCAACAACTGGGTAGCTGATGGAAGTCTGACCATTAGAGACGGCAGAATGTGTATTCCCGTTCTGGCTGAAAACAAACGTAAGCTGAGGGGGTTTATCCATGATGAATCTGCAAGTGGGCAAACGGTATATATTGAACCCGAAGAGGTATTTACCTTAAATAATAAGCTGCGGGATCTTGAATTTGATAAAAGAAGAGAAATCATCAGGATACTGATTGCACTGACAAGCGATCTGAGACCTTATACGCCGCTACTGTTGTCGTACCATGGTTTCCTGACCAAACTTGATTTTGTAAGGGCTAAAGCACTGTTTGCCATCGATGTAGATGCGGATATGCCGGTATTGATCAAAGAAGCTAAAACCCGACTGATCAATGCTACGCATCCATTACTATATCTTTCATTCAAAGAAGATAAAAAGACGGTAGTTCCTTTAAATATTCACATCAATGAGGAATTGAGAATTGTCCTTGTCTCCGGTCCAAATGCAGGTGGTAAATCAGTTTGTATGAAGACGGTTGGCTTATTGCAGCTGATGGTTCAGTCTGGTTTGCTGATTCCTGTACATGAATCCAGTGAAGTTGGGATCTTCGACAATATTTTTGCTGATATCGGCGATGATCAATCCATAGAAAGTGATTTGAGTACGTATAGCGCGCACTTAACAAAGATGCGTTATTTTGTTGCACATGCGACCCCTAAGTCGCTCGTACTGATCGATGAGTTCGGTACAGGTACTGATCCACAGTTTGGAGGACCGATGGCCGAGGCGGTATTGGAAGTGCTCAATAACAAAAAAGTTCGTGGAGTAATCACTACCCATTACTCTAATTTGAAGTTGTTTGCAGGTAACACCCCAGGGTTGGAAAATGCTTCCATGCTGTTTGATAACGATAAAATGAAACCGATGTATATCCTGGAAATCGGGAAGCCAGGGAGCTCTTATGCATTTGAAATTGCGCAAAATATTGGCTTACAAAAGGAAGTTCTGGAATTGGCTCGCGCTAAGACTGGAACCAATCAAAATCGAATAGATAGTTTATTGGTCGACCTTGAACGTGAAAAAAAGCAGATCTACGATACCAAACTGCATTTATCCAATCAGCAAAACAAAGTAAAAAACCTTGTCGCAGAGAACGAGAAGTTGAAGTTATTCCTGGAAGAAAACAGGAAAATATTGATCAAAGAAGCGAAGTTGGAAGCTCAGGCGATTATCAAGAATGCCAACAAGTTGGTAGAGAACACCATTGCGGAGATCAAGGAAAAGCAGGCTGATAAGGAGGTGACAAGGGAATTGCGGCTAAACCTGCAAAAGGTGTTGGTGCAGAACCAGGTAAAGGAAGAGAAAAAAGTAGAAATACTGCAACCGTTGAATACACCTATTGAAGTGGGCGATTGGGTGCAGTTGAAGGACAGTGAGACAACAGGGCAGGTATTAGAGATCAATAGGGACAATTTAGTATTGGCATTGGGCGATCTGCGTTCTGTTCTCAAAAAGAACAGGGTAACAAAAATCAGCAATAAGCAGGCGAAGAAGGCAGCGCAGAGTAATTCATACAGTGGTAGTATTTCGGAAGCAATCAGTAGTTTCAATGCCGAGTTGGATCTACGGGGTATGCGGGGAGAGAATGCGATACATGAAGTGGAAAAATATTTGGACAAGTCGATCATGCTGGG
>JAPSHM010000086.1 GCA_031179845.1 Pedobacter sp. | reverse complement strand
GCGCACCATCAGCAACTCGGTCTTTACGCTTTTACGGTTATCAGGGATCAAGAAATTGCAGAAGAAATTGTGCAGGATGTATTTTTAAAAGTTTGGGAAGGTCGCGAGAAATTAGCCGCAGTAGCTAATATCAAAGCCTATCTTTTCACAATCACCAAAAATGAAACGCTCAATGCGATTCGTAAGCTTGCAAATGAAAGAAAACGCCGACTGGTATTCGAGAATGATTTTCTGAAGTCCGATCCTATATTAACTACAGATATTGCTGAAGAAGTAAACGAAGTCGATCAGGTTCTTGAACATGCGGTTTCGAGTTTGCCACCTCAGCAGCAAAAAGTATTTCTTTTAAGGCAGCAGGGCCTAAAACATGCACAAATTGCATTAGAAATGAGCATTTCCTTGCATTCGGCAAAGAAATATCAGCAATTAGCAATGCAATCCATTGAGAAGTTTTTGCGAGCAAAAGCAGGGATCATTATCTTATTTTTTATTTTTTTTCTAAAAAAGTAGAAAAGCATATCTCCTTTTTCCACCAAGATGTGTCATTATAGAAAAAGCAGATCATTGGAACATCATCATCATCAACAACGGTTAGATTTTCTCCTTCAACTTTATAAAGAGAAAGCACTTAATGGAGATCAACATCAAGAGTTGGTCGATTTGTTGGCCAGGCCAGAAAATCAAGACCGCGCGTCTTTATGGCTAGATGAAGTTTGGGCGGAAACACCTGATAAACAATTCTTTTCTGCCGCCAAAAGTGATCAGCTTCATCAATTGGTTCTTAGCCAAATTGATAGACCACAACCTAAAGTACGCCGATTGAACAAAACGATCATCAGCACAGTAGCGGCTGCCGCTGTAGTAACTATAGTCCTTTCTTACCTCCTCATTCATCAGTCTGATTTTGGAAATAGCGATACAGCGATTCCAACAAAGAAAAACACTTCAGCGTTTATACCAGATATTGGTCCCGGGGGGAGCAAAGCCACCTTAAAAATGGCGAACAATCGGGTAATCGTCCTTGATCAGTTTAAAAAAGGAGTGGTGCTGAGCGCAGGTAACCTGCTAGTGAAAAACAATGAGGAAGGGCAATTAATTTTTGAGGTTAACCAAGCTGCACAAAATCATGCGGCATTAAGTGGAGATAATGTGCTCACTACTCCCGCAGGTGGGCAGTATGAAGTGCTATTGGCGGATGGTAGTCGAGTGTGGTTAAATGCTTCTTCATCTTTAAAATTCCCCTCTTCATTTACTGGGAGGGAAAGAAATGTTGAGTTAACGGGAGAGGGATATTTTGAAATCAGCAAGTCAAAAGACCAGCCTTTCATCGTTAATGCGAGAGAAATGAAAGTTGAAGTATTGGGAACCCATTTCAATATCAACGCCTATCCAGATGAACAACTCTTGGCAACAACATTAATCGAGGGTTCGGTAAAACTTTCTCATCGATCAAACTCAGTATTGTTAAAGCCACATGAGCAGGCAAGTATTAAAAACGGCTCATTCAAAATACAAAAGCATATAGATATAAAAGATGTGCTCGCCTGGAAAGAAGGCTACTTCTTGTTTGATAATGAGGAAATCCACAGTGTGATGCGAAAATTATCACGATGGTATAATGTAAAGGTCGAATATGAGGATCCTCAGGTTAACGAAGAATTTATTGGTAAAATTTCGAAGTTTAAGAACATCTCCGAAATCTTGAAATTATTGCAAGCTACAGGAACAATTAAATTTAAGGTCTTACCATCCCAAGATCCGAGATATGAAAGGAGGGTCGTGGTAATGAAATAGTTTTACGCTCAAATCGTGGTAAAATAAAAAACCAGAGCATTTGCGACATGCCCTGGCCAAAAAAGTTTACCCAAACAATGCACTCGTCCAGTATAAACCTGTTAAACCAAATGTATGAATTTTTATGCATTATTTGCTTCCCTCATACGGAAGCAAATATCCTATAAACTAATTTTAGTGATGAAACTAACCATCGTATTGCTGCTAGGAGTATTATTGCAGGTCTCTGCAAAGACCCATGCACAGCGAATTTCTTTGGTACAAGAAAACAAACCACTTCTGGAAATATTTAAACAGATCAGTAGGCAAAGCGGCTATGACTTTGTTTACAATGCGAAAACGGTAAAAAAGATCTTTTCCATTAGTGTAAATGCAAAGAATGCACCACTTCATGAGGTGCTTGATCAATGTTTAGCGAATACAACACTTACCTACGACATTATTGATCGTACGATAGTAGTAAAAGAAAAAACACAGGAAGCTATACTTGAAAATTTAGCCTTGTTAAACGTAAAAGGCAAGGTGGTAGACCAACAAGGGCATCCAATGAGTGGAGTGAGCGTGAAAGCTAAAAAGGCCAATAGAGCTGTTGCTACAAATTCAAATGGCGAATTTGAGCTCAAAGGCGTCGCTGAAGATGACATACTCGTCATTTCTTATCTCGGTTATATTACCAAAGAAATACCTGCAAAAAGCACGCTCGTTAATATTGTATTGGAGGAGGATGTGCAAACCATGCGGGATGTTGTGGTAGTTGGTTATGGCACACAAAAGAAAGAAAATCTTACTGGAGCTGTTTCGCAGATTATTGGCGATGATCTTAAACAAAGACCTTCACCCAATATTGTAAACTCGCTTCAGGGTCTGCTGCCGGGTTTAAATATCCAAGCCAACAATGGAAATCCAGGCGAAGTTCCCGACATCAACATTCGAGGTTTTAACTCCATCAACGGCGGCTCACCTCTCGTCTTAATTGATGGCATACAAGGTAATATCGATCGCATTAATCCTTTAGATGTAGAGAGTATTTCGGTACTGAAAGATGCAGCGTCTTCTGCCATTTATGGTGCAAGAGGCGCATTTGGTGTAATCTTAATTACCACCAAAAAAGGAAAAGATGGGAAGGTACAGATAGAGTATACCAACAACTTTTCGAACACTACACCTACAACCAGAACAGATTACATTTCAAATCCTTACGAATATGGACGTACAGTTGATGCGGCATTGAACGGATATAATGGAACCAACTATACCGGTTTTACAAGTGAAGATGATTGGGAAAAGCTGCGCAAAGTTGCAGCTGGCGAGCTTGCCCCCTTCAAAGAACTTCAAGCTAACGGAACTTATAAGTTTTTCGATAACACAGATTGGTACGGCTATTTGTTCAGAAAATGGCAACCAGGACAAAACCATAATATTTCTGTCTCTGGGGGTAACGACAAAATACAGGGCTATGTTTCGGGTAGGGCTTATAAAGGAGCCACCATTCAAAATATTTCAGATGCAGATTTAGTCAAGTATAATATGAGAGGTAGGATTAACCTTAAAACGAACAATTGGCTAGAAATCTCAGACAATATCCAGATCAGTACAGACAAACAAACCGAATTTGGCGGCTCTAAAAACGGTTATGGCGGGCCATGGAGCACCACAAGTTGGTATTTCCTCTTTCCTTTTCAGCCTAATAAAATTGATGGCATTGCTTATGATAATATGGGCACTGGTGCACAGGGAGCCTTGGAAGATGGTTATAATTACATTCGTACCTATTCAGAACAAGTCGTTAACATTTTAAGTGTTAAAGTTACACCGCTTAATGATCTAGTGGTTAATGTCGATTATAGCAATACCATTAACCATATTGCCAATTCTACCAGGTTAAATCCTTTTAACTATCTGACGACTGCCAAAGTAACTCCAGCTGTCGGTGGATTGAATCGGTTAACGGAAACCAGGAATAGAAATTATTATAACGCCCTTAACATCTACGGGACCTATTCGAAAAATTTCTTTAATGATAAACACCATACCAAACTGCTATTGGGTTATAATCAAGAAGACGCTAATTCAGATAATGTTTTAGCTGAACAAGGTGGCCTATTGGTCGGAAATCTTTCGAGCTTAGGGTTAGGCACCGAACTCTTGCGTGCTACGGGTTCTGCCACAAATTGGGCAGTTCAAGGTTACTTTGGTCGTTTCAACTACGATTATCTAAACCGTTACCTGTTAGAAGTTAACGCCCGTTATGATGGTTCATCGCGCTTTCCTACCACCAGTCGTTGGGGATTCTTCCCATCAGTTTCTGCAGGGTGGTACATCAGTCGCGAAAAGTTCTTTACACCTTTTGAAAAGGCAGTGAGTTCGCTTAAACTCCGCGCATCTTACGGAAAACTGGGCAACCAGAATATAGACCTCTACACTTTTTCGCAAGTGCTTTCAACCAGACAAACCACTTGGCTAATCAATAACATTAAAAATAATTATGTGACTAGTCCGGCACCACTCCCAAGCAACGTAAGTTGGGAAAACTCCAGAACCACTAACCTAGGGGCAGACATGGGGTTCCTAAAAGGCAGATTAAATGCGTCCTTCGACTGGTTTGAGAAAAATGTGGAAGGAATGTATCTTCCTGGAGAACCTCTTCCTGCCGTATTTGGTGCTGCGGAGCCCAAAGAAAATATCGCCAGCTTAAGAAATAGAGGTTTCGAATTCTCACTCGGTTACAACGGAAGTGTGAACATCAAAGGCTCGCCATTGCGAATCAGAGCTTCAGCCAGCCTCTACAACTTTGAAGGGATAATCACCAAATATCCAAATCCTAATGGACTGATGAGCACCTTTTGGGAAGGACAAAAATTGGGTACCATTTATGGTTACAAAATTGATGGACAGTTTCAGTCTGACGCAGATGCAGCAGCCTATCAAGCTAAATTTACTAATCCAACAACTTCGCTTGGCCAAGTTTACAACTATGAGTTAAACATTGTTCAAAATAGTCAATGGAAAGGGCTCAAAGCAGGTGATATCAAGTATGTTGATGTAAATAGTGATGGGGCAATCAACAAAGGCAAAAACACATTAGCTGATCATGGCGATTTAATCGAAATTGGAAATGCCATGCCAAGATTCCCATTCGGCTTCAACTTTAGTGCAGAATGGAAGTCGTTCGACTTTGCATTTGCAGGTGCAGGCGTCGGATCTCAAGACTGGTATCCTACAGGCAATATTTTCTGGGGACCTTATGAACGGCCATATCTTTCCTTTATTAGAAAAGACTTGGTAAGCAATGCTTGGTCACCAGAACAACCTGGAAATACCTATCCGCAAATTTCCAGAGGCTATGCTTCACTTGGTGCCTTAAGGTCTTTAGGTGAAGTAAACGACTATTACCTCACCAATGTGGGTTACCTGAGGGTTAAGAATTTAACCTTTGGCTACACCATTCCTGAAAAGATTAGCCAGAAAATCAAAATTCAGCGCCTGCGATTTTACTTCAGCGGAGAAAACTTATTTACTTGGCGCTTTGGCGACTTAACCAAATATGTAGATCCAGAAATGGCCGGATCGGGCATCAATTATTCGAGTCCAAATTCAGCTACAACCAGAGCCAGGTTAGAAGATTACCCAATGGGTAAGACCTATTCATTCGGAATCAATGTTTCACTTTAATTCAGACCCAAGAGCATGAAAAAATTCATACAAATTACCCTGCTAATCTTGATGGTTGCAGGAGTGGGATGTAAAGACGATTTGTTAGACACTACACCACAAGATAAAATTGACGCCCAAACTTTCTTTAATACCGCAACAGATTTAGAGGTTTATACCAATGGCTTTTATGAGATGTTGCCAACGACTGAAGTTTATACAGACGATGCAAATTCAGACAATCTCATTCCGTTAATTGTTTCAGACCGGGCCAAAGGTGCAAGGATCTTGCCTGTGGCTAGAGGTACAGGTGGCTGGAACTGGGCAAATCTTCGGTCCATTAACTTCTTTCTGGCGAACTATGAAAAATGCCCTGACCAAACTGCTAAGTCAAAGTTCGGTGGGATAGCTCGCTTTTTCAGAGCCTATTTCTATTACGAAAAATTGAAAACTTTTGGAGATGTACCGATTTATGATAAAGTACTCACTGCAGATGATCCCGATCTTTATAAAGCCCGAGATCCCAGGAAAACAGTGGTCAACTTTATCCTAGCCGATTTAGATTATGCCATCGCGAACATCCCAAAAGAAGTAAAACTCAATAGCATCACCCGTTATACTGCATTAATTTTAAAAGCAAGACTTTGCTTGTTCGAAGGAACTTTTAGAAAGTATCATGGTTTGGGCGATTCAGATGCGCTGCTCACGCAAGCAGCAGCAGCGGCCGATGAATTGATTACCTCGAACGCTTATCGTCTCTTCAACACTGGAGGGGCCAATGTGGCCTATCGGGAGCTTTTTGCGCGGATTAATCAAGACGCGACAGAAACGATTTTAGCTCGAGATTTTAATCCAACTTTTGGCAAGAATACCATCAATTATGGAATGACTTCGCCAACCTTTGGAGCCTATGGAATCCCTAAAGATTTTGTGAACAGCTACCTGCTAAAAACAGGAGCTCGATTTACAGATTTGCCTAACTATGCCACTAGCCAATACTATGAAGAGATGCAAAATCGTGATCCAAGACTAACGCAAACCGTCGCAGGTCCAGATTTTGCAGCTTATGGCGAAACCGTACGAGAACCTGTGAATATGAATATTACAACTACAGGCTACAGAATTATAAAAGCGCTATCAACCAGGGACCAATGGGCTTCCAGTAGTTCCTACTTCGACCTTATTTTGTTCCGCTATGCAGAGGCATTACTTATTTATGCAGAAGCGAAGGCAGAGCTCAATACGCTTACGCAGGCAGACCTTGATAAATCAATTAATAAATTGAGAGAGCGGATAGGAATGCCTTTTCTAAACCTGACAGCTGCGAATGCA
The DNA here is from genome assembly GCA_031179845.1 of Pedobacter sp. Lineage (GTDB taxonomy): Bacteria > Bacteroidota > Bacteroidia > Sphingobacteriales > Sphingobacteriaceae > Pedobacter. Next base: position 6,313 of record JAPSHM010000086.1, on the reverse strand, counting down.
AGTCCTGACCCTTATTTGCTGGCCATGTATCCCAACGTAAATGCAGGTCCTCATAAAGGAGTGATTTTAGAAATTAGGAGGGAAAGACGGATAGAACTTTTTAATGAAGGTTTACGATGGGATGATCTAATGCGCTGGAAAGAAGGAAAGAAAATGGAAAAACCATTGGTAGGCATTTACTTTCCAGGCTTGGGTGCCTACGATTTTAACAATGATGGCAAAGCCGATGTGTTTTTGCATAATGGAAATGCTACAGGCGCGCCGGCTGGAACATCAAGTATTGTAAATGTAAACCAGAAAAAACTAACTAATAATACATTAGGTAATTTTGATCCGTTGAAAGGAACTGCTATGAAATTCGACGAAGATAAAGATTACCTCTATCCTATTCCTGTTGAGGATATTAACCTAAATCCAAAAATTATTCAAAACCCAAACTGGAAATAATAGTGCTTCCCCGTTTAGCAAACTAAGCGGGGAAATACTTTTAGTAGTATGCTCAACGCACAGCATTTTATTGCTGTGTAAGGCTCGGCATTTGACTGTTTTTCCAAATACATCATATTGCTCCATCCTTAGGAAAGCATTGGAGGGTGGAAACTATAGCTTCGTCACCATTGAAAAAAAACTAAAAAGATGAAAAAATTCGTATTACTTATTGTATGTGCCGCCTTGTGGTCCGCCTGCAAGAATGAAGTCGCGTTGCTGCAACCTGAAAAAATTGCTGCAATCCCAGAGTCAGGTGTAATGATAACGTCGGGCATGGTGCTCGCCAATGACTCTGCTTTTAATATAGTTAACTATGCCGGCTCGGGTACCGCCGGACAATCAAATGGCACCTCGGGAAGTCCGTTAACAGCTACATTTGATGCTCCCGAAGGACTTGTGTTTGATTCTAATGGAAATATGTTCGTAGCTGATCGAGATAACCACGTCATTAGAAAAATTACACCATCAGGCACTGTTTCCCTTTTTGCAGGAGTAATGGGGCTTTCTGGGGCACAAAACGGCGCCTTAGGCACTGGTCGGTTTAATTCACCCATCCGTTTAGCAATCGACGATGCTGATCATCTCTATGTTGCCGATCGAGATAATGCGCGTATTCGAAAAGTGAGTCCTGCAGGTTTAATCTCTACAATCGCTGGAACAACAGCAGGCACAGGCAGCACGCAATTTGACTGGCCAATAGACGTTGCTGTTACCGGCGATGGAACCAAAGTATATGTGGCAGATTCTAAAAACCACCGCATTCAGAAAATCATGTTAAGCAGTGGCACATGGACTACCTCCTTGCTTGCCGGAGCAACCACGCCGGAATATCAAAATGGTACGGGGAGCGCTGCCAGGTTTAACTTACCCTCTGGTGTGGCTTTAGACAACTCGGGCAATATCATCGTAGCCGATCGGATGAATAATTGCATCCGTAAAGTAACCACCGCCGGGGTTGTCACCTTGCTCGCCGGTACACCAGAACTACCTTCGGGATATAGTTTAGATGCACCACGACTAAAAGCAAAAATCGGGCAGCCTTTTGGTGTAACCGTTGCTAACGATGGTTGTATTTACATTACCGACATCGAATTCCATACCATTAGAAGGCTTAATGCTGAAGGGTTCTTATCCACCGTCGCAGGAAGTGGAAGCGCTGGATCTGCAAGCGGCGACTTTGCAACGTTTAACGTTCCAACTTCTATCGTAATTGATAATTCAGGCAATTTTTACGTCGCAGATATCAACAATAATAAAATCCGAAAAATGGTGCCTACGGATCGCACTTTGCAATATACTCATGGCTGGAGCAGAAGCACACCTCATCCTGGCGTAACCTGGTATTACTTTAGTGGCAATCGTTTCTTCCTGCCTTCAACTCAAACCAATGAAATCCAATATGTGAATGTTTTGGATATTGATTTGTCGCTTAATAATTTGGATTTTAAACAAGTTGATTCATTACAAAAAAGCACCTTAACAAATGTTATCGGGACCCCTACAACAGCTGTGGCTGCGCTAAGCGGTACTTTTGCCACAGTGATGCCCTCGCCATCTGGTCCCAACAAGAAATATTGTGCATTCTTAAGAAATAATGACGTAACCTATTGGGATTCGAATATTTACAGCAGCAGTTCTTATTGGGTTTATCACGAAGGTATGTTTTATATAAGTGCCGACAATACAATGGGAATGGAAGCCAGCAATATGGCGCAGAATCCGTTTAATCCAACCTTAAGAAAATATATGATGTCTGGCGCGCCATTATTGATTGCCAATAGTACCATCGTTGAAAAGCCTAACAGTCCGGCTTGGTCTTCTGTTAATTTACAAGAACATATTAGGGAAAGTACAGCATCCCGAAGTGTGGTTGCCATTCCGACAATTAATAATCACCTGCTCCTCATTGTTGCGGAGGGTAAAGTACCGGGAACTACTTATTGTACACCTATACCACGAGGCTACGGAATGACGACACCAGATCTTGCACAATTTGTAAAACGTTATTTCAATGCCAAAGGTGCCCTAAATTTAGATGGTGGTGGTTCCGCGAGCTTGCATTTGAAGAATCATGGCTCAGGTGGCGGAGGAACTTTCGGCGTAATCTCCAATCCAGCATGGGGCGGAGGTTCATGCCCTGTTGCAGGTACTGCCTTCGCAAACCAACGTACCTATATGCAAGATGCTATTGTAATTTATCCCAATTAACTAATTAAGCTGGTAGCAGAAACTGCCGCCAGCTTTTATACTATTAATACCAGGACAAAAAAAATGAAACTATTCCAACCGTTATTATTCCTTTTTCTGTTAAGTACTCAAGTTGTTTTTTCCCAAACTAAACCCATGAAATTTCTTTCCTATAATATTTTGGAGGGCATGAAGTTGGATACCGGGAATAATAAGCCCGCATTTGCTGCCTGGCTTAAAAGTCAGGAAGCTGATGTACTGGCTCTTCAGGAAGTTACTGGATTTACACAGGCCAGCTTAGAAAAATTGGCTTCAAGCTGCGGCCATCCATACGCTGTATTGCTAATTGAAGGAGAGAAATTCCCTGTGGCGATCACATCAAAGTATCCCATTACCAATGTAAAAAAGATAACTGACAATATGGATCGAGGCTTTATCTTAGCAGAAATAAAAGGCTTCCAGATTGCTGTCCTCCATTTTACACCATTTGATTATAGAAAGAGAAGACAGGAGGTTGCCCTTTTACTTGCGGAGATTAAAGCGAAAGCAGTAAATAAAAATTGGGTGATCATGGGCGATTTTAACACGGTATCTCCACTGGATGCTGCGGCTTATGCTGATGGGAAGCTAATTGCCAATTACGTTGCCTATGAGAAAAAGTACGCGCCAATCTTGAAATTGGTGAAGGGCAAAATTGATTATACCGTTATTCAAGCTATGATGGATGATAAATTCGTCGATGTACTCAAACTCAGGCATCAAGAGTTTATAAAAACCGTTCATCCTAAAGCCTTCGAGCCAAAGAATGGACCGGACGTACCTTCAAGAATTGATTTTATATTTGTTAGTCCAGATTTAAAGGGCAAAGTATTAGCCGCTGAAGTAATCAAAGACGATTTTACCCATGTGCGATCTGATCATTATCCCGTTTATATAACCATTCAGCAATAACCCCGAAAAACATGATACAACGACTTCAAAAGAATTTTATCTTTACCTTAATTCTGTTCAGCTTAACCATACTGCCCTGCATTGGATATGCCAAAACTTCAATCAATGCGAAAGAAACTGCCTTGCTAAAAAAGAGCTTTTATCTGCTCTATCTTATGAAGAACGAAAAGGGACTAGCAAAGAACGACCTGCTACGGCAAATCGCCGCCGCTCGCGCTACCAAATTAGCCGACGCCGTAAGTTCATGTCAGAATAACGGTTGTTTAGTTACTGCGCTCCAGCTCAGTGATACCGAAATAAACGAAATCGGAATCGAACTTAGCAAATATGCTTTGCAAGCAAAATCCTTTGTCGATCAACTATGTTCAACTAAACGTTACATAAATTTTGCTTCTGCTAATGATGCAGACTTCGTCAAAAAATGTTGGGAAGCGAATGCACGAGCGATGAACAGGATATTGGCAGTTTATGTAAACGGCGACAAACCGGCTTATCCAAAAATTGATGCTGGCGATTTTAGGCCGAATGATCCCAAGTACTTTCAAGAAATTAAAAAATTATTGAAATCTTTAAGTGACCAAACAAAGAATAGCAAAACTCCAGCTTATAACAACTTGATGTTGGCCTCCCTAAAAATATTGTTGATGAACGGACGCGACGAGGCAATCAGATATGAGCCACTTGAAAAGGGTTGGAACAAAGGCGCGGTAAAACAGTTAGCGAAAACCGATTGGCAGAAATATAAGTATAGTGTTATTTTAGTCCCAGGTTTGGGGCCAGAAGAAGTCGGGCTTCGACTAGATCCAAATGGAGCAAAGCGTTGTGATAGTGCCGCAAAGCGATATTTTGCCGGTTTGGCACCTTTCGTCGTCGCTTCTGGTGGCCACGTGCATCCCAACAAAACGCCATTTGCTGAAGCAGTTGAGATGAAAAAATACTTGATTGAAGTTTGTAAAGTACCGAGCAATGCTATACTAATCGAGCCACATGCTCGACATACTACTACAAACCTTAGGAATTTAAACCGCATAATCTATCGTTTTAAAATTCCTGCACATAAAAAGGTTTTGATTGTAACTGATGTTTCACAAAGCACCTATATCTTAGGTAAGATGGCTAAAAATGCCACTCGTGAATTGGGTTATGTACCGTATGCGGAAATTAAAAAAGTTAGTGCTACGGAAACAGAATACCTTCCAAATGAATTATCGATCCATTCCAACCCCTTTGACCCCTTAGACCCTGGGTAAAATGAAGAATATAAAAATGAGTTATCTATTAGGCTTGTGCCTCTTTTTGCACTCGCAACTAGTAAATGCGCAAGACAGCTTAAAGTATATTGATGCAAAAACCTTAGTTACGATTGGTAAAGCAAAAGTTACCAAACAATGGTCTCAACGGATTGATTCAAATGAAACGGTAACTATGCCTAAAGTGGTTCAAGGTTTGGCGAAGAACAGTGCGGGTATAGCTATCATTTTCGAAACAAATTCTCCAGTTATCGCAGCAAAGTGGACGCTGGCTGAGGATAAATACATCGCCAACATGACGCCTATCGCGCACAGTGGCTTAGACCTTTACTGCTTAAAAGATGGTAAGTGGCAATTTGTTAGTCCGGGCCGGCCTGAAAAAGGAGCATTAGACCAAAGCCAGATAATTATTCGGCGAATGGACACTACCATGAAGCAGTTTCTTTTGTACTTGCCGCTATATAACTCAGTTACTAATTTGAGCATTGGCGTTAACATAAAATCGGTTATTAAGGCACCTCAGAAAGTAGCAGTAGATAAAGCTAAAAGAATTGTGATTTACGGATCAAGTATTGTTCAAGGAGCTTCTGCGAGCAGGCCAGGTATGGCCTATCCAGCAATGTTACAGCGTAAGTTAGGAATGGATATCATCAATTTAGGATTTAGTGGCAATGCGAAAATGGAGATGGAAGTAGCGAAATACCTTGTCAGCATAGCGGCAGATTGCTATGTGCTCGATTGTATTCCAAATCAAACTCCAAAACAAGTTAGTGAGCGTGCGCTTCCTTTTATCAAATACCTACGAGATAAACGTCCAAACACTCCAATTATATTGGTAGAAACTGTAATTAGAGAACATGGCTATTTTGATCAACAAGTTGGCAGTAATGTGCGGAAGCAAAATGAGAATATCAATAAGGCTTACCTTCAATTGCTCAAAGAGAATTACAAACAGATCTATTATATCCCTGCAATGGCATTTATGGGAAATGATCATGAGGGCACTGCTGATGGAACCCATCTTACAGATTTGGGATTTAGCAGGATTGCCGAAGCGGTATTTAAAGAATTGCAAAAAGTGCTTGGAAGAAAATGATGTTTCAATGAATTACTAAGTCTGATTACACCAAAGCAAAATCAACTTATACGTCCAGCTGTGTTATTAAACCTCACTCCCCTTGGCTCGCGCAACGAAACCCCTAAACATATTGGCAGAAATAATTAAACAAATTGCTCTTCAACTTTAATAATATTACTTTCAATCGAAATCCTCGTTAGCTCCCAAAAACCATAATATAAGGCTTTAAATTGGTTTACTTTACAGAATTAACTAAGAAACTCTGCCAAAACTCAGCCAAATTACCAAAAATGATAAATAAAAAACCGGTTTTAAGCTATAAAAAACAGCGTCTGGAACACGCAATTGATGCAGTATC
>JAPSHM010000085.1:9633-13112 GCA_031179845.1 Pedobacter sp. | reverse complement strand
TGATCTTCCAAAGGGGGAAATCAAATTATCAAACTTATTTGAATTGATGCCTTTTGAAAATGAATTGATCATTTTTACTTTGAAAGGCAGGGATGTTCAAGAACTACTGAACTTCATTGCTGAAAGCAATGGGCAGCCGGTTTCGGGATTAAGATTGAAAATAGTGGATAAGAAGCCTGTTGATGTGCTGATCAAAGGCAGGCCTTTTGATCCAATGCAAAATTATCGGGTGTTAACCTCAGATTACATCGCCGGTGGTGGCGACAATGCAGCCGGGTTTAGGAACCCTGTTGATAAGAAAGTACTTGGCCTTAAAGTACGTGACGCACTCATCAATTATCTCAAAGAGAACCATGCAGCAGGCAAAACTATAAATCCTAAGTTAGATGGAAGAATTACTAAAAGTTAACCGCAGAAACTTCATCAGAAATAGCGGAATTGTGGTCGCGACCACTGCATTCGGCCTGAACCCGTTGGAGATCCTGGCTGCTGAAGATGTAATAAAGCTAACGATTTTGCATACCAATGACGTGCACAGCAGAATCGAACCTTTTCCAATGGACGGATCAAGGAACCAGGGACTTGGCGGAACGGCCAGGCGCTCTGCCTTAATCAAGCAAATCAGAGCAAAAGAGCAGAACGTATTGCTTTTTGATGCAGGAGATATCTTTCAGGGCACTCCCTACTTTAATAAATACGGTGGCGCGCTGGAAATGAAATTAATGACCGCAATGGGTTATGACGCGGTGACGATGGGAAATCACGATTTCGATAATGGATTGGAAGGATTCCAGAAGCAGTTGCCGCACGCGGATTTTTCGGTACTATGCAGCAATTACGATTTCTCCAACACCCTTTTGAAGGGCTTTACTCAGCCCTACAGCATCCTAAAAAAAGGTGGATTAAAAATTGGAATATTTGGAATCGGAATTGAATTGAAGGGATTGGTAGAGCGGAAGAATTATGGGGATACGGTATACATCGATCCACTTGTAAAAGCCAATGAAATGGCTGATCTGTTAAAGCAAGAATTGAATTGTGATCTGGTCATCTGTTTATCTCATTTGGGATACAAATATGCCTCTACCAGAATTTCCGACCAGGTACTGGCCAGGAACAACAGAAATATAGATTTGATCATTGGAGGGCATACCCATACCTTTATGGACCAGCCCGAAGACGTGAAAAATTTAAGTGGAAAGCTGACCACCATCAACCAGGTTGGCTTCGCAGGAATAAACCTTGGTCGTATCGACTATTATTTTGAGCGGTATAAAGGTAAGCGGCTTAAAACCGCTTCACCTTATCTGATATCAAATCAATTAGAAAATTAGCAAAGGAAACCACCACCCAGAAGGTCGTTCCCTTCATAAAACACGGCCGACTGTCCCGGTGCAATTGCCGATACATTGTGGTCGAACACTACACGCATTCTGTCTTTTTCCTGTACAATTGTACTGAGCATTCCGGCATCTTTATAGCGAATCTTGGTGATCACATTGTCCATCGGTTCCAAGATATGCTCATACTTAACCAGGTTCACATTTCTGACCATTGCTTCTTTGCGTTCTAATTCATCCGCACGGCCCAATACTACCGTATTGCTTTCCGGAAGGATCTGAGTCACAAACATTGGTTCACCAAAAGCGACCCCAAGTCCTTTTCTTTGACCGATAGTATAAAAGGGGTAGCCTTTATGTTGTCCCACAACCATGCCGTTGCTGTTGATAAAATTACCGCCGGCAACACGCTGTTCAAGATCTTCAACTTTATGTTTTAAAAACGCACGATAGTCGTTATCTGGCACAAAACAGATCTCATAGCTTTCGCTTTTTTTGGCCAGCTCTTCTTGCCCCATATCCAGGGCCATTTGCCGGATATCTGACTTAGCGAATGAACCAAGTGGAAATTTAGTACGGGCAAGGTTTTCCTGGGAAACACCCCATAATACGTAAGATTGATCTTTATTCTCGTCTTTACCTTTGGAGATCACGTGTCGGCCCGTATCCAGTTTACGGATGTTGGCGTAATGCCCTGTTGCAATAAATTCACAGTCCAGTTTATTGGCACGTTTTAACAATGCTTCCCATTTGATATGCGTATTGCATAATACACATGGGTTAGGCGTACGACCTGCAAGGTACTCATCTACGAAATTGTCGATCACAAAATCCCCAAATTCATTCCTGATGTCGAGAATATAATGTGGAAAGCCATAATTTACCGCCAAAGTACGTGCATCATTGATGCTATCCAGGCTACAACAACCGGTTTCCTTACTGCTGCTTCCGGAATTGGCATAATCCCAGGTCTTCATGGTTAAGCCAATCACTTCATATCCTTGTTCATGTAACATCACTGCCGCTACTGAACTGTCGACCCCGCCACTCATGGCTACCAATATTCTACCGTGTTTGCTCATAATCTTTAATATTGACTCGGGTTAAAGGCCCGGCAAATAAATAATAGCTGCAAAAGTAACGGTTTTCAATCATTAATTTAAGGGACCCGGTCAGATGCTTGTAAAAAGAAGATAATTAGCATGGTGACAGAATAATATATTGGAAACGTAAAATCCCCATTAACAATCAAAATAAGATTTGGAAATGATTGCCAATTTCTGTCTGCGTCACTGAATTAGAACTTTCCATTGGATAAAATAAACAAACAATAGACATTTGTTTATGATCAAGAGTGGTTCTATTTGAGCCAAACAGGGTGTTCAATTTGGATTTCCCTAGTGAGTAATTTAGGTGACGTATGGCAGGTGGATGCCTGCCATATTATTTAAACGAAAGCAGGGACAGTACTGTCAGGATCATTTCCCTGAATCTGATTTTTGCGAACGTCTGCGTCATCAAGTGGCTTTTTGATGATCTTTTTGTTCAAATCAGCCGCCGCAGTATACAGTAAAATTGCAGCCATAACCACTTGTTCAGCAGCGATGAAAGGATGCTTTTTAAGATTACGAATCGCCTTTTGAAATATGTAGACTCCAGCGATAACGGATACAATCCGTTTTCCAGTTTCTAACTCTTTAGTCTCGTATTTTGTTAATAATGAATTTATTATGGACATTATAAATTTTTCCTTCAGTTTTTCTAACATAATATTTCGGTTAACAATTATCTGATTAACGCCTGTTCCCCATTTTTTGTTTTGGTTTAATGGCTAATAAGACGAATTCAGCAAGGAATTTTAACAGGAATAATTGATTAGGTTGTACGAAGATATTTAATCACAAGCCCTTCAATATTCTCTAATTTTCCAAGAATCATGTTCAGACTGGCCTTTCGAACCTCTATTTTAATGCTGCAGGAATTGTCGAAATTCTGCGTCAGAACAGTCAATTTTTCTTCTTTGATCAGCTTCATGACATCGTTCATCATCAGGTACTCGAACTGGAGCTCGTAGATCTCATTTATGGTTCTATCCTGGACATCTGCAGCCATTCAAGCTGCAGATGTCCAGGATAGAAC
>JAPSHM010000085.1:0-9623 GCA_031179845.1 Pedobacter sp. | reverse complement strand
TGCTGTGGCAGCTGTTTTATAAGCATTTATAAGTCCAGGAACTCCAAGTAGCGTTCCGCCGAAATAACGTACGACAACAAGAAATACATTGGTCAGATCGGCAGACAAAAGCGTATTGAGAATTGGCCTGCCTGCTGTACCCGATGGCTCACCATCATCTTGTATACGAAAAACTCCCCGATCCGGACTCAATCGCACGGCCCAGCAAAAATGCCTTGCTTTTGCATGTTCACCTTTCAGGTTCAACAGAATAGGTTTTACATCATCTTCCGACTGAACCGGGAAGGCATAACCAATGAATTTGCTTCCACGATCTCTGAACACACCCTCAGCAGGTGCCGATATTGTCTTATAAGAATCATCGAATAACATTAGAAAATGGGTTAGTAATTAAAAGTATTGCGATAAGTGCCAGAAGTAAACCCCAGTAATTCAATTTGTTTAACTTTTCTTTGAAGATGAATATGCCAACAAGACTACCTAGTACGATGACACCGATGTTCATGGCTGCAAATACGACCGAAGGATTATCTGCCATTGCCCGGTGTGCTTTCAGGTAAAATAATATATTAAAAAAGTTAAAGAGGCCCAATATACATCCGCAGAAGAAATTGACCAGTTCAAGCTTCTGCTTTTTTACGACCGACAGGTATAAAATACTGAGCAGTGAAATGATGAAGGCGAGGATAAAGATCACGATCAATGAACTGGTATATGGGATCACCTTAATCTGCGCTATCTTCTTGAAAAGGATATCGATGAGGCCGAAGCCCACAAATACGAAGATAGGGTACCACCAGTTAAAGCCTTCGTTCTTTTGAGCCGTCTTTTTGTGCAATGTGAAAAATATGGCAACAAAACCCACGGCCAATCCACCAATTTTGACAGTATTAAAATTTTCTTTAAACAAAAAGTAGGCTGCAAACAGGGGGATAAATAGAGACAAACGCTGCGCAATATCAGTTTTTACGATGCCTATACTTTTTACTGATCCGGCAAGGAACAAAAACACTACAGGTAGGAGCACACCTAATGCGATGTAAACCCAATTTATTGGGGCATTCACCAAGTCATTTAAACCAGGTTTATAGAACACTATACTTAAACTAATGGCGAATAGGTAGTTCCAGGTCACTGCCTGGGTTATGTTGATTTTATATCTTTTGGCTAATTTTAATAATACGGCAACTGTAACACTACAGCAAATACTGATAAGCAGAAATATCATGAATGATTGTTTTGAAAAATTGATAATTTATCGTTGCCAATCTTAAGCTGATCGATCTCTAGTCCGTTGACAATAGGAGACGGCAAACCTTTTCCCCAAATCCTGCCGGAACTGAAAACTCTGGCTTCATCCCAAAGTCGAGCTTGAATGAACTGGTTGAGGATGTTGGCGCCACCTTCGATGATGACGGATTGAATGTCCATCAAATACAATTGGAAAGCTATTTTTTGAGGCAGATAGAATTGCATATCTTCCATTTGAACATAATGAATAGATTTTTTTACTTCCGTCTTCACCTCATTGAAAACGATTGTTTTTGTCAGGTTATTAAGAATATGGTGACTTTCAGGAACCTGCAAATTACGGTCTATCAAGATTCGAACAGGATTTCTCCCTTCCCATTCCCTTGCACTAAGCTGTGGGTTGTCCGCCATGGCCGTGAGGCGTCCAACCAGGATCGCATCTTCTTCAGTACGCCATTTGTGGCTAAATTTCTTTGAAAGAGGACCGCTGATCCATTCCTGCACCGTATTGCCTGGCGCAAAATATCTGTCTGCGGTAGTTGCCCACTTCAAGATGATATAGGGCCTTTGTTTGCGAATGCGGGTAAAAAAGCGGCGGTTAAGTTGGCTGCATTCCTTTTCCAGGATTCCAGTGATCACTTCGATCCCTGCATCGCGGAGCTTTTGCATTCCTTTTCCATCTACACCATCAAAAGGGTCCCTGTTGCCTATTATTACCTTTTGCAGGCGATGCCTGATCAGCAGATCTGCACAAGGTGGAGTCTTTCCGAAATGAGCACAGGGTTCAAGGTTAACGTAAGCCCTGGCGTTGGAAAGTAAAGTTTCTGCCTGATGTCCATATTGGTCGAACACCGCTTTTATCGCATTTACTTCTGCATGGGCTTCTCCAAACCTGGCATGGTATCCCTCGCCGATGATTTGATCGCCATTAACAATAACACAACCTACAAGCGGATTGGGGCTAACATTACCCATCCCAAGAGTAGCCAGCTCAAGGCATCTCTGCATATATAACTCGTCCGTCATCAGGGCAAAAGTAAGGTTTTTTGAATTACGAATAGGGATTAACGAATGCATTAAAAAAGCTATTTTTACCGAATGAAATTAAAGGATCTGGCGAAACATTTTGCCGATAGGCTGTACAAAATCTATGGAGCAGAGGAAGCACAGGCGATTTTTATACTTGTAATTGATAGTGTACTTCAATATAACAGAGCAGATTATCATCTTAAAAAAGATCAGGATATCGAGGATGCGAAGGTGCTGCATATTGAAAGTATTTTAGCGGAATTAGAAGAGGGGAAGCCTGTTCAATATGTCCTGGGTGTAACGTTCTTCTATGGTTTGCCTTTCAAAGTGAACGGGTCGGTGCTCATCCCAAGACCTGAAACAGAAGAATTGGTGGACTGGCTGATCGAAAGTACTGCACTTGCAAATGTTACAAGTCCCGGTTTACGCATCATTGATATTGGGACAGGTAGCGGCTGCATTGCAATATCTTTGAAAAACAACATGCCAACAGCACAAGTATTCGCTCTGGATGTATCTGAAGCTGCAATAGAGGTTGCATCAGCTAATGCAACATTGAACCAAGCAGATATTGAGTTTATCCGTGCAGATATCAGGAACTATTCCACTTCGCAGAAATTTGATGTGATCGTGAGTAATCCACCCTATATTACATCGCGTGAAAAAGAAAGAATGCTCGATCATGTCTTGAACTATGAACCACATTTAGCCCTGTTTGTATCAGATGAAAGGCCGTTGATCTTCTATGAAGCCATTGCGGATTTTGCCTTCGCAAACTTGAGTGACTTTGGACTATTGTTTTTTGAAATTAATGCAGAGTTTGGTCAGAAAACTGTAGAGATGCTTGCCGCTAAGTCATTCATTAATATAGAATTAAAACAGGACATGCAAGGGAAAGACAGGATGATTAAATGCCAGCGAGCAATCATTTAGCGCGCCGGGCTGTTCCAATTTAGCGATACTTAGGAAACGATCTAACTCCGGGGGTGAAATTGGGTGACGATACCCTTTAGGTAGTTGCGGTCAAGATGTGTATAGATCTCTGTGGTCGTAATGCTCGAATGACCCAACATTTCCTGTACCGCCCTCAAGTCTGCTCCTCCTTCTATCAGATGGGTAGCAAAGGAATGTCGAAAGGTGTGGGGACTAATACTTTTTGTTAATCCTGAATCCTGGGCCAAAGCTTTGACGATATTGAACACAGAAATGCGGGAGAGGCGCGTGCCACGACGGTTCAAAAAAACATAGTTCTCAAAACCTTTTTTGATGGCTACATGTACCCGTGTTTCCTGCATATAAATATTGATGTATTTCAAAGCAGTCTTTCCGATAGGCACAAGCCGATCTTTATTTCCTTTGCCTGTAACGCGGATAAATTCATTTTCTTCAAAAATATCTGATATTTTAAGGTCGAGCAGTTCAGAGACCCTAAGTCCGCATCCATATAAGGTTTCCAGAATTGCTTTATTGCGCATCCCCTCAGGCTTGGATGCGTCTATTTTATCGATCATTTCGTTGATCTCAAAAGTGTCAAGCGTATCAGGCAAGTGCCGCGTCAATCTGGGTGTTTCGATCAGGTCAGAAGGATCTTCATTGATCAGCCCCTCCAACATCAGAAAGCCAAAAAAAGATTTGAGCCCTGAAATTACTCTTGCCTGTGTGCTAGGCAACATCCCCAATTCATTTATCCAGGAAATAAAATGCTTAAGGTCAGTACTACTGATTTCATTTACCTTAGGTGTTAATGCATTAGCCTCAAAGAATTGGGACAGCTTATTCAAATCACCAAGATAGGCTTCAACAGAGTTATTGGAGAGGGAACGCTCCAATTTTAAATACGTTTTGAACGACTGCAGGTAGGGTCTATTAATCACAAAAAAAATTTTATACTCTAAGTTTTTAAGGCTAAGTTTGAACGGATGAAGATACAAATTATTAACGGCCCAAATTTAAACCTTTTAGGTGTTCGTGAGCCGGGTATTTACGGAAATCAGGGTTTTGATGAATACATACTACAACTGCGTGAAAAGTACAGCAGTGTTGAGATCGACTATTATCAAAGTAATGTAGAAGGAGAACTGATCAATAAATTACATGAAGTAGGATTTAGCATTGACGGAATTGTCATCAACGCGGGAGGGTATACACATACTTCAGTGGCGATTGCCGATGCAATTGCAGCAATCAATACACCTGTGATAGAGGTGCATATCTCCAATATTTATGCACGTGAAGCCTACAGACATGTGTCGCTGACAGGAAAGAATTGTAAAGGTGTGCTTACAGGATTTGGAATGGATGGCTACCGGTTGGCTATCGAAAGTTTATTAAACGAAAGAATTTGAAAATTATAAGTTATTTATTGACTGCAGGCTGTATGGCTGTGGGATTAAATGCCATGGGGCAGTCTGATGTTACCGAGCAAGAACTCACTGAGCATGTTACTTTTTTGGCTTCTCCAAAAATGGCAGGCCGCTTCCCGGGAACAAAGGAAAATAAAAGAGTAGTTCGTTACCTCGTTAAAAACTTTAAACGAGCTGGGATAAAAGCTGTAGGTAAGAGTTATCTACAAAATTTTGAGGCTAGGATCAGGGTGAAGAAAGGAGTAATAGATACACCTGTTGTCGAAACTCAGAATGTGATCGGCTTCATTGAAGGTACAGATCCGGTTTTAAAACATGAGTTTATAGTGCTCGGTGCACATTATGACCATTTGGGCATGGGTGGACCGTCCTCTAAAAAACAGGATACGGTTGGCATTCACCTGGGTGCTGATGACAATGCAAGCGGAACAGCTGCTTTGCTGGAGATTGGCGAGATGCTGGCAGCAAACAGGAAAGATATGAAGCGCAGCGTACTTTTAATAGCTTTTGGTGCTGAGGAACAGGGTTTATTGGGCTCAAAATATTTTGTTGAAAATCCAACCGTTCCATTATCTGCCATCAAATTGATGATTAATATGGATATGGTAGGCAGAATGAATACGGAAAAACACTTATATATGGGCGGTGCGGCCACATTTGATGGTGGGGTGGACCTGTTAAAGGGATTGGGTCCTAAGATTGGCATTAATCCGATCGTGATCCCTTACGATGTTGGCGGCTCTGATCATGTGTCCTTCTTCAGGAAAGACATTGCCGTATTGGGTTTCCATACTGGCGGTCATGCACAATATCATACACCGGATGATGATATCAAACACCTCAACATACCTGGTGAAAAGCTGGTTTGTGATTACATTTATCAGGCTATCGTGGCGGTAGCCAATAGGAACGAAGCGATTCGGTTTGTGCCAGAAAAGAAATAGTTCTAGCTGTTATCGAGCTGTTTAAAATAGTGGATTTTTTTGACAAAATACGCCCATACAATACTAGAGGGGTACTGGCCGGTATGCTGCAAAAAATTGAGCTGTCTTGCCGTTCTTTTTCTACCGTTCTTCGTTAGGTTCATCAAAAAATCGAAATGAGCCCGATTGATAGACCATGCAAAGGCAGCTTTTCCTTGCAACAAAAAATGTCCCCAGGCAACAAAGTCAATACACATCCGAATAAAGACTCTAAAATAAGCATCGTTTGATGGCAGGTTTTTCTGCATGGTCATCAGGTTATTCCTAAAATTTAAATAAGTTTTAAAAGGGTTGTCTGAGTCTAAAGTGCCTCCACCAACGTGATATACTTCGGAAGCAGGGCAGTAGATCACTTTATATCCAAGATTCTTCAGCCGCCAGCAAAGGTCAATCTCTTCCATATGAGCGAAAAAGTCTGGGTCAAAGCCGCCAGATATTTTCCAATGGTTACTTTTGATGAATAGCGCTGCACCACTGGCCCAAAAGATCTCCCGTTGATCTTCATATTGCTGAGCATCCATCTCTAAAGTATCAAATATGCGACCTCTGCAAAAGGGAAAACCATGGAGGTCGAGATAGCCTCCGGCAGCTCCTGCATATTCAAACTGCGCTTTGTTTTTTTGCCATTTGATCTTAGGCTGTGCAACCGCGATCTGGGCATCTCTTTCCATCGCATCGATAACCGGTTTAATCCAGTTGATCGGCACTTCCACATCGGAGTTCAGCAAAACATAATAGTCCGCATCAACCTGATCCAGCACCTTCCCATAGCCTTCGGCAAATCCGTAATTGTGATCGTTGATAATCACTTTTATTTCAGGATAATGGGTTTTCAAAAAATCCAGGGAATCATCAGTAGAGGCATTATCACCAACGATCAGCTGTAAATTCGGATATTCGGATTTTACTACACTGGGTAAAAACTGCGCTAAAAGGGCTTTTCCGTTCCAATTTAAAATTACTACTGCTACACTTGGTACTGTCATTATCTGCGTTAATTTCGTTTGTACTTCCATCGCCTGTGACTCCAAAGCCAGTAAGCGGGTTCATTTCTTAAAATATCTTCCAACAAAGAAAATTGTTGATTTGTGATCTCATATTCTGTGGTTGCCTTTGGCTCGAGGCATAAAGGAATGCAATCTACCTCATAGTATCCGCGCCTGACCACTTTGGCGTTGAAATAAAATATCGGTCTGTTAGTTTGACGGGCAATTTTTTCTAAGCCAAGTAAAACTGGTGTCTGCTGATGCATGAAATCAATCCAGTGATGTGCTTCACTACCCGCTGGAGTTTGATCGCCGGCAAAGCAGAACATCGTTGGCTCGTTTTTGGTGGCAGCAATCGACCGTAAGGTCTGCCGCATCGGGATAAAATGATTACCGAACCTACTGCGGATATTGTAAAACCACTTGTCAAACACCTTGTTGTTTAGCGGTTTATATATTACATATTCCGGTTTTGAAAGTTGATCACCTAATGCGAGCATGCACAATTCCCAATTTCCATAATGACCGGTGCAGGCCAACACACTTTCCCCTTTAGTAAAATACTGCTCGACTAAGTCGAGATTGGTAAATTTAACCCGCCTACGCAGTTCGGAACGGGAAATGGAGTTCATTTTTATGACTTCGACTACGAGATTGGAGAGGAATCTGAAATATTGTTGCTCGATACGGATAATCTCCTCTTGAGCTTTTTCAGGAAATGATTGTGTTAGGTTATGACGCACGACCTGCTTGCGATATGTGAAAACATAATAAATGATGTAATAGCCCAGATCTGCAAATCGGTAAAGGAGTGACAAAGGCAACAGTGATAAAAACTTCAAAAAAAATATTCCTATATAAGAAAAGCTTTTTTTTATCATTAATTTGGCGAATTGAGAATGCAAACATAAAATTTCAGATGCAAAGTTCAGCTATATTCCCTCTTTTTTATCTTCCGCCCGTTGGCTATTTCTCTGGTTTGAAAGACTTTGATTATCAATTTTTCTTGGAGAAAGAAGAACATTTTCCAAAGCAAACCTATAGGAACCGGACAAGGATCTATTCGCCAAACGGCCACCTCGATTTAATCATTCCTGTAATTAGGGGTGCAAACGTACATACGAAGGTTAAAGATGTAAAGATCAGTAACGATTTCAACTGGCAAAGGCTCCATTGGAAAAGCTTTGAAAGCTGTTACCGGAACGCTGCCTACTTTGAGTTTTATGAAGATGAATTCTCCCATTTTTACCATACCCGGTTCGAGTATCTCTTCGATTTTAACCTGCAGCTTTTGGAATGGTTGTTTAAGCAGTTGAAAAAAGAAGCGGTCTTCAATTTTACAGAGGAATATATCAAAGAAGTTGAGCCTGCATTGGATTTCAGGTCAAAATTGAATTTCAAAAACCCAATTGATGAAAGCGATTTTAAACCGTATTTTCAAGTTTTTGACGATAGGGAAGGCTTTAAGCCAAATTTAAGTATTGTTGATCTGCTATTTAACCAGGGTCCGCAGACCAAATCCTATCTATAATTTATTATGGGTAAACAGACAAAGCATAAGCGAAAACACAAGCATTATTCCTTACCATCTGCGGGTTCGAGCCCAGGTGTCGTGTTCATAGATGAACAGGCATTGTCGCCAATGATCAAATTCCACAGCTATAATGATGAACATTATGTTGCGGAAGAATTAGACAATCTGGAGAACCTGGTAAGAAAGTTGGAAAATAAGGACTTTTATTACTGGATAGAAGTTAAAGGACTACGCTCTATTGCCATGTTTGAAACCCTTAATAATGACTTTGGCATCAACAAATTGGTTCTGGAGGATATCACCCGAACCTATCAACGTCCGAAAATGGAAGAATACGGAAATTATGACTTTGCAGTTAGCCGCATGCTTCGTTTCGATGAGCAGAAAAACCTGGATAATGACCAGTTGTCGTTTATTTTGTTGGAGCATGTGCTCTTTACTTTTCAAGAAAGTTTGGAGGATTGTCTGGATCCGGTTAGAACAAGGTTGAAAGCGGGGAGGGGCAGCATCCGGAGCGGAGGCAGCAGTTACCTGATGTACGCACTGATGGACACCATCATTGATACTTATTTTGAGATCCTTGGGAAATGGGGAGAAGAGCTGGACCAGATCGAAGATCGCCTGTTTGAAAAGCCAGATCGAACGGTTATGTTCGATACACAAATCGTAAAACGAAACCTGATCAATGTCAGAAGGGTGGTTTGGCCGGAACGGGATAAATTGAACGATATGCTTAGAAGCGATAGCAGACTGATTCCTGATCAGACCAAAATGTACATTCGGGATGCATATGACCATTGTATTCAGATTATCGACCTGGTGGAATCATTAAAAGAGATCTCGGCCAGTAATATAGATATGTATTTGTCGATCATCAGCAACAGAATGAATCAGATCATGAAAGTGCTGACCATCATTTCTTCCATATTTATCCCATTAACTTTCATAGCTGGTATTTACGGAATGAACTTCGCCATTGAAGACCCGGTGACTGGTAAACTGCTTCCGAAAAACATGCCTGAACTTTATCAGGAACATGGTTATTTATATACTATGATCGTTATGGGTTTAATCGCAGTCTTACAAATCATATATTTCTGGCGCAAAGGATGGTTTAAATAGAAGTGAATATTATTACCTTTACCACCGCATGCAATCCTTCGACCTAGACAAAACAGATGTATCTAAGATAAAATTCGCCTTAAGTGGTGGTGATGATCAACTAAAAGTGATCCTCGGGGAATACCATGCCTCAGAAATCGCAATTTTATTTGAGAATCTAAATAAGGAAGATAGGCAAAGGATCATTAATCTACTGGATGTAGAAACTGCTTCGGAGGTCATTTCGGAAATGCATGAGGAATCTCATCCGGAAGAGCTCCTGTTGCAATTGCATCCGGATAAGCGTACGGAAATTGTTGAGGAGCTTGATTATGACGATGCAACTGATATCATTTCTCAGCTGGAAGAACATGAA
>JAPSHM010000361.1 GCA_031179845.1 Pedobacter sp. | reverse complement strand
CCAGCTAATCATGGTGAGTGCAATCGTAATATAAACTATCCCCGCAACTCCTAAAAAACTTTTCCTCATCGTTAGTATACTGCCCTCCGGCTCGATATTTGACTATCTTCTTTTCTGTTTTGTTTAACCTTTATTGAATAATATTCCACAAAGATATAAAATTTAATTTGTAAATCGCCTCATAGTTAAGTAATTACTTAAATATGCCCCCCGTTTCCCTGACTCAGCAAGATGATGATCCTTTCTTTATCGGTAAGCTGGTCTTTTAAACTTGCAACCAATTCTTCACAAGCTTTTTGGTTTCCATATTGAAACGTTGTTTCTGAAACAATATTTTGTTCAGGAATGATCAGCTCCTCATTTGTTGCAAATAAGCGGCAAGGCGAAACTTCCAAAAGCTGCGCCATGATCACGATATCTCTGTATTTAATCGATTCATTTTCGAGGCCGAGAGCTAGTCCATCGCGGGTTCTATGCATTCCCCTGGCCAACCAGGTCAATGGTCTGCGTTTCTCTTTTAATATCCCGTCTACAATTTCTTTTATGGACATACACCTGTGTTTTTAACGCAAAATAACTATAATGCAGTAAAAAATTTGTATTTCAGAAAAAAAACTTTAATAGTTTCGCATAAAATTTATGATAATCGAGTCAAAATCCTATCATTTAGAGTTTGACCTGACGGATAATATTTTTAATATTTAACTCGATAATGTCTGTCATGGTTTTACATTCGAGGTACTGTTGGTCTGCAAAGTAATCGGACATCCCGGTTTTCAGCGACTCAATATTTTCAGGGGTGGTCAGCATTTCCTTTTTGGACACATCGCGGAGGTCCGTAAGCCGGTGCCTTTCACTCCGCACTCTGTGGAGCAGGGATGACTTTTCTTCCTGCTGGTATTGTAAGTAAGTTTTATCGGTCAGTTGTTCAATTCCCAGTTTCACATAGGGAAGGTTCTCTTTGAAGAACTGGGGAAGATATACCTTAATATTTCCTTCATAGAATTGCTGGTCAAAATCGATTGCGCGGATCCTGAATTGAATATCATCAAAATCAGGCGTGATCTGTACCACGAAATTATAGGCGCGCATATCCCCTAAAAGCATCACCAGACAGCGTTCATTAAATTTAACAAATTCTTTTGCGATACGTGTTGGGTTGTAATCCCGGTTAAAAAGATAGTTTTTTGAAAAGACATCTCCGGGAATTCCGGCGATGTGTTCTTCGATCAAAGTTTCTTTGTCGACCAAATAGTTTACCTGGTTTGGGGATAGGATATGTTCCAGTTCCAGTCCATAGATCCTTGAAGCATCCGCCTGTTTCACATAGAAATAGTCGTATACGTCATTCAAACGGTTGACTATTCTTACACGAAATGGATGTGTATTGCCAAAAGTGCAGTATTCTATCTTGTCAATATATTTGTGCTCAACGATGCGCAGGTTACCAGAGGCCTTTAGATTCGCATAGATAATTTTCAAGCCGTTATGTATGTCGTCAATCCTGTCGTTCGCATAGATTGGCCCTTCCCAAAGTGAATCTTTTCCATTTTTATCCATGATTGGATAGGATTCAGTAAACATCCTCAGGTCGCCGTAAGTAATGGGTAGCTTAGCATCCCGCTGATAAGTTTTAAGGTACTTCTGCAAAGCGCCGGACACTGGGAAGATTGGTTTCTTTCGGGAAATTTTTACATCATTCGAATCCATTAGCTTTTAATTTGAGCTCAATTTAGCGTTTTCTTTAATCAGATGCGAGTTGAGTACGATTTTCATTTGAATTTCATATTGATGTAGGTTGAAAGTCATATCCGCGATGTGGGAAGAAAATAAACGCTTTGGAATGTAGATTTGCAGGATAATTTCAAGGTTAAAAACCTGTAATCTGATCCGAATGAAAAAACTGTTAAATACCATTCCTTATTCCGTACTTGACTTAGCAACAGTAATTGAAGGTAAGACACCTGCCGATACGTTTAAAAAAAGCCTGGACCTTGCGCAGCATGCGGAGCGATGGGGTTATAACCGCTATTGGCTGGCTGAACATCATAATATGATCAGTGTGGCCAGTTCAGCTACATCCGTAGTGATCGGCCATATCGCCGGTGGTACCAGCACAATAAGGGTTGGATCTGGCGGTATTATGCTTCCGAATCATTCGCCTTTAATTATTGCTGAACAGTTTGGAACACTGGAGTCGTTATATCCCGGGCGGATTGATCTGGGACTTGGGCGGGCACCGGGCACGGACCAGCTTACTGCGGCAGCGATCAGGGGGGACCTTCGGTTCCAGGCTGCCCAGGAATTTCCCAGGGAAGTGATGAAACTGCAAAATTATTTGTCGGCCGACAATAGCAAGGGTCACGTGAGGGCGATTCCTGGTGAAGGGCTTGACATTCCAATCTGGATTTTAGGGTCCAGTACAGATAGTGCACGATTAGCAGCGGAAATGGGCTTGCCTTATGCTTTTGCCAGTCATTTTGCCCCGGCACAGTTTATCACTGCGATAAATTTATATAGGCAAAACTTCAAACCTTCTGAACATCTTCAAAAACCTTATGTACTGGCCTGTGTAAATGTTGTCGCAGCTGATACCGATGCAGAAGCCAACAGACTAGTGACCTCACTATACCAATTGTTCATGGGCATTGTAACGGGAAAACGCAGACTTTTGCAGCCTCCTGTTGACAACATGAACGATGTTTGGGATGTATATGAAGAAGAGCAAGCCAGTCAAATGCTTGCCTGCACCTTTACCGGAAGTAAGGAAACGGTTAAGAACGACCTGCAACAGTTCCTGGATCAGACGGAGGTAGATGAGATTATGGCAACTTCACATATTTTCGACCATGCAGCAAGATTGAGGTCATATGAATTGCTGGCAGAAGTGTTCAAGTCTTAAATGTTCCGAATTCAAAAACTATTGGTAAATGTTCGTATTTTCGACCATGAATGATTTTTACCGTAGCTATTTGTTGCCAATAGTCTTTGTGATTACTTTGACTCCAGTTGAATTGCAGGCTCAGTCGAAATTACAGCGTTTCGATGATCAGGTTCTGATCAACCTGTCTGAAAGCAGAACACCTGAAAAGACTGGTTTTTTCCTTTTTATATCCAAACATAACGATTGGGTAAATGTGGGTGTGCCGGTTGGCTTACTGGCAGGAGGAGTGATCACTAATGATAAGCAAATGCGCCAAAATGCTTTGTACGTAGCAAGCAGTTCCGCTGTTAACGCTGTGGTTACCTTGCTGATGAAGAAGGTAATTAAGCGACCGCGACCTTTTTTGGCCAACATAAAGATCAAAGCCGTTTATCCGGCAACGCACTACTCTTTTCCTTCCGGCCATGCCTCAACTGCTTTTACAACGGCTACCTCATTATCTCAGGCTTATCCTAAATGGTACGTTATGGCACCTTCTTTCCTATGGGCAGGCGCTGTCAGCTACTCCCGCCTGTACCTGGGTGTCCACTATCCGACAGACGTCGCAGCCGGAGCCCTGCTTGGAACGGGAACTGCATTTTCGCTTCGTGGTTTGCGTGCAGACCAGCCTTAGTGCAAAGTCTTATTGCAAA
>JAPSHM010000084.1 GCA_031179845.1 Pedobacter sp. | reverse complement strand
AATAAAGCGCGATTTGGCGTTCCTGAGGCCAAAGAAGCATCGTATGCCCGGTAACTGGCATCTGTATACGGTTTATTGTTGGTAAGCATTTCATACTTATTTAGCATCTCTGGCAATCCGCCGATCAATCGCTGCCGTCCGCCCGCAACAGACAGATCAATGTATTGATTTTGTGTAGTTGGATTCCGGTAACCAGTTTGATAGGATACCCGGATATTGTTATTTGGTGCTACTGTCCATACGCCAGATATTCTTGGCGTAAAACGACCTTCAAAATTTGTGCTTTTATCGTATCTGCCAGATAGGGACAATTTGAATTTATCATTGAACAGCTTCTTTGCAATCTGGGCAAATGTTCCATATTCGTTGATATCGATCTCGTCATTCAGGTCATTGAAGATTGTTCCTCCTGACCGCAACTGATACACTCGATAGGAACCCCCAACCTGAAGTTCCACCACATTGTTCAATGCGTTGGAAAAATTATACAAGCCTTCGTAATGGTAAAGATTTGTACGATCGTCGAATTTTGCCCCCAATCCAGAGGAAATGGTATTGTTGGTGATGTTGTTTTTTACCGCATCAAATTCTGGGGTGCCTGGAATAAGGCGGCCTTGATCTGCCACTCCTCTCGCAGAATTGTGTGCAGCCTGATCAGTTGCACCAGCGGCGAGTGCTCCTGAATACGCCAATGTATAACGGGCAAACCAGCCATTCAAAGCGTTAGCACCTGGCATGGTACTTGGCCGATAAGCCTCATTGATAAACGAGCCGAGAATAGAAGAAATATAGGAATCGCCGGAACGTTCCTGAGTGGTGTATCCACGGACGAAGAAGTCCTGTCCTTTCAATTCCAGTTTGAATTGTCCGATGCTAAAATTTCGCAGTGAGTATCTATCCGATCCTGTATAAACGGAAGTCCCGGTGCCCCATGCCGCATGTGCGATGGCTTCAATTGTAGGCGTTAGCTTATAATGTAGCGATCCCGATGCTTTTAGGGACTCCGTGTCATAGTCGACCAGATTCGCCTCATTATAACCCGTTCTTGATACTGCCTGGCTGGTAACTCCTCCCCGCTCCAGGCCATACATCAATGCAAGGAATGGAGACAATTGTGGCATTGCCGGCCTAAGCGCAGCAAATGCAGGATTGGTGTTGATCTGATTGACCACGGCGCCAAAATTGGTTAGCCCCGGATTGGTAACCAACGCATTGAATGCGCCGTAGGCCGCTGGTTGGGACGCTGCGAAACTAGATCTGATCTGTGAGCCAACCAACAACAGGTTTGCATTGATCTCATCACCATAGACATTCACTCCGTCATAATTGGGATCCGTTGTGCGGTCGCCCGTTTTAAATGTACGTGCAGCACGGTCGAAGTTTGCAAAGTTATCAGCCTGCCAGTCTTTAGCCTGCAAGAAAGAAAAAGTACCTTTTACAGCAAATTTGTTGTTCCATGCCTTGGCCATCCGAACATCAAGCTGATTAAACTGCTGGTTACCTGTATTGTCATCGTTTAAATGATTGATTCCTGTTTTGAATGAAAAGCTGGCTCCCTGATAATCAAACGGATTTTTTGAAGTCATCAACATGGTGCCGTTAATTCCACCGGCGCCATATAATGCTGACGATGCCCCTGGTAACAACTCCACATTGTCTACATCCAGGTCTGAAAGACCAATTATATTACCAACAGAAAAATTCAATCCGGGGGCCTGGTTATCCATTCCATCCACAAACTGATTGAACCGGGTATTTCCATTTGAATTAAACCCCCTGGTATTGATGGATTTAAACGTTAAACTTTGTGCACTGGTCTCCACGCCTTTCATGTTACTTAATGCATCATAAAAAGAAGGCGCAGAAAGTTCCCTGATCGTACTCTGACCCATGCGTTCTACTGAAACTGGTGATTCCAGAATCCGCTCTGGTGTTCTTGATGCAGAGATCACCACCTCCTGACCAAGGATCACAGTAGGCTCCAGCTCGGTAATCAATCCAGATATATTGCCTGTAACTTGCCGTTCCACTGCCCGATAGCCCAAAAAAGAAATGACCAATGTAAATGGCGGCCTTTGATCTGTACTAAATGAATACCGGCCTCGCTCATCAGTAGCGGTGCCGCTTGTAGTACCTTTCACGGTAACCCCAACACCTGGAATTGGTTGTCTAGTTAGCTTATCGATGACTAAGCCACTAATCACAACACTTTGTGCATGCGCAGTTAAACCAGCGACACACAACAAAAGTGCGAAAATCGCTTTTGTAAACATTGTCCTCATACTTCAGTTTTTTTGGTTAGATTTTACATAAATTTAACAAAATTCTTGACATCTACAAACATTTTCGTTCTTAATATTACATGATAAAACTTATGCTAACATTGTATTTTAGCTTTCTTTTGTGTTAATTGCTTTGTCAAAAATCCGGCATCTCTATGATGAATAAATTAAAGGTCTCCATTTGTATTATAGTACCCATTTTACTAACCTACGCCCTTAACACTAAGTTCGGAAATGTACCCCCGGTTTTGAGATTTCTCAATCCATTTACAGGTTTTTGGCAGAATGCAGAACGACTTACGGTAAGGCCGACCAATAAAGTTGTCTTAAAGGGCACCTATGAAAATGTAGATGTGGCGTTTGATGATCGGATGGTGCCACATATTTTTGCTAAAAATGATCATGACGTATTCTATGCTCAAGGGTATATTACGGCAATGCACCGGCTCTGGCAAATGGATTTTCAGACCCGTTTTGCCGCCGGTAGAATTTCAGAGGTGGTCGGTAAGAAAGCCCTCGAACTTGACAGGTATCAACGTAGAATGGGCATGGTATATGGTGCAGAGCGATCGCTTGCAGGGATGATGGCCGATGCAAAGTCGAAAGAAATGATCCTTGCCTACACCGAGGGCATAAACGCCTATATACGTTCGCTCTCCAGATCCAAATTTCCAATTGAGTACAAGATATTAGATTCTAAACCGGAAGAATGGACGCCCCTTAAATGCGCAATATTACTTAAACAGATGTCGGCAGTGCTCGCTATGGGTTCCGATGAATTTTATATGAGTAACATCCGAAAGAAGTTTGGTAGTGATGTGATCAAAGAACTATTCCCGGATTACCCATTCAAAGAGGACCCTATTATTCCAATTGGCACTAAATGGGACTTTGAGCCGCTTCCTGTCCCGGATGCTCCTGCTGGTCTGGAAACCGCAACTACCGGTACGATCAGAACCAAACAAAAGATAGAAGGTATTGGAAGTAACAACTGGGCAGTTTCGGGCGCTAAAACCGCCTCTGGATTACCCATCCTGGCAAATGATCCACATCTTGACCTTAGCCTGCCCTCTATTTGGTACCAGGTTCAGTTGCACGCACCCGGTTTAAATGCCTATGGCGTATCGCTTCCCGGAGCCCCGGGGATCGTTATTGGATTTAACAAAGACATTGCCTGGGGAGTGACCAATGTGGCTGCAGATGTACTCGACTTTTACCAGATTAAATTTAAAGATTCCAGCCATCAGGAGTATTGGTACAATAACCAATGGAAAAAAACAACTACCCGTCTGGAAACGATCGTGGTAAGGGGCGGAAAGAACATTACTGATACAGTTTTCTATACGCACCACGGACCGGTGGTCTACCTGCAAAAAGTTCAGGATTTTTCTAAAGCTAGAAACATCCCAGTTGGCAGTGCATTGCGTTGGATTGCACATGATCAATCCAATGAGATTAAAACTTTTTACCTGTTAAACAGAGGGAAAAATTATGCCGATTACCGACAGGCGCTGACTTATTACTCTGCACCGGCGCAAAATTTCATTTTTGCATCTGCGGAGAACGATATTGCGATTACAGCTAATGGTAAATTTCCATTGAAATGGAAAAACCAGGGGAAGTTCATTATGGACGGATCCGACCCAAAGAACGACTGGCAGGGATGGATTCCGGCGAGCCACAATCCAAGCGTTAAAAACCCGCCAAGGAACTTCGTGAGCTCCGCCAATCAATCTTCAACCGATCAAACCTACCCTTATTATATCAATTGGGAGTTTAGTCCGTATGAACGCGGAAAACGCATCAATGACCGTTTATCGGTGATGAAGAATGCGACTGCAGATAGCATGATCAACATGCAAACCGATAGCTACAGCGTTCACGCGCAGGACGTTCTTTCTGCACTTTTGGAAAAAGTAGACAAAGTTGGTTTGAATGCAACGCAAAAGGAAGCTTTGAACCTCGTATCGGCTTGGAACAAGCATTACAGTGCAAAATCTGTAGCAGCGAGTGTGTTCGACTTGTGGACAAAAAGGCTTCAGTTCAATATATGGAATGATGAATTTACGGTTGCAGGTGTTCCTATGCGCTATCCATCGCGCGACCGTACAGTCCAGCTGATCCTCCATGAACCAACGGCAAAATGGATAGACAATGTGAATACGCCAGGTAAAGAGACATTGGCCGACCTCATAACTGACGCTTTCAAATACAGTTGTGATAGCCTCGAAAGTAAATATGGTTCAATTGGTAGATCATGGGAATGGGGAAATGTAAAGGGAACTCAAATTCACCACATCGCTAAAATTCCAGGCTTTAGTTCAAAGGTGCTTCGTATTGGTGGCGGAAAAATGACCATCAATGCCATGAATGAACACAATGGGCCGTCCTGGAGAATGGTTGTCGAACTTGGAAAGACACCTAAGGGTCATGGTGTATTTCCAGGCGGGCAATCGGGTAATCCTGGCAGCCCCTTCTACGATGACATGATCGACACCTGGGCGAGTGGAAAACTATACGACCTGTATCTGATGCAGGACGCGGCAGACAAGTCCGCTAAAATAATTTCACAATTAAAGATATTAAAGAAATAAGACATGGTTTTTATCGTCATCATTATCCTTTCCTTTTTACTTCAGCTGGTATTGCCTTGGTGGGTCATCGTTATTGTCTCCTTTGCCACGTGTGGACTGATCGGTAAAACTGGAAAAATAGCTTTATGGGCACCTTTTTTTGCCATTTTATTATTATGGACCGGAATGGCGCTTTTTAAGAGCCTGCCGAATAACAACATGCTGGCTATGCGGGTTGCTGATATGTTCGGGATGCAGTCCTGGTACCTTGTCCTGGTGCTTAGCGCCTTACTGGGCGCCTTTACCGCTGCAGTCAGCGGCTATTGCGGATATCAGTTCAGAAAAGCAGTGCTGGTATCAAAAACAAATTCTTAATTGAAACATTTGCGTATTTTTGCAGCGTGACTGAACTGACAAAGCAAATCTTTTCTATTAGCAATGTGCAGGAATTTGAAGAGGCCTGTCTCGCTGTATTCCAACATCAGGTGAAGCATTGCCAGGTGTATCGTGCCTACATATCACATCTTAGGATTGCACCCGATAAGATTCAGCATTCGACGCAGATTCCCTTCCTGCCCATTAGCTTTTTCAAGACCCATGAAGTCTTGAGTTCTGCAAATCCACCGGAGCTGATTTTTAGCAGTTCAGGCACAACAGGCAGCACGCAAAGTAAGCACCTGGTGACAGCGGTAAACGTCTATGAACAAAGCTTTAACACTGCGTTCGAGCAGTTTTACGGAAAGATCGCAGATACTTGCTTATTGGCCCTGCTTCCTTCCTATCTGGAGCGGGATGGTTCCTCATTGATTTACATGGTGGATGCATTATTGAAGCAAAGTGCACATCCCGACAGCGGTTATTTTCTTCATAACCATGATGAACTGTTTAACACGCTCAAACGGCTACAGGCTAGCAAGCAAAAGACCATTTTAATTGGGGTGACTTATGCTTTATTGGACTTTATAGAAGTTCATAAGCTGGCTTTTCCTGAATTGATAGTGATGGAAACGGGAGGAATGAAAGGAAAAAGGAAAGAGATGGTACGTGAAGAATTGCACGAATTGCTTCAGGAAGGCTTTGGCGTTGAAGCCATTCATAGTGAATATGGAATGACTGAGTTGTTGTCGCAGGCCTACTCCAGCGGAGCAGGGATTTTCGATTGTCCACCATGGATGAAGATCTACCTTCGTGATACCAACGACCCACTCAGTCTGGCCCCAACCAACCGTACCGGGGGAATCAACGTGATCGACCTGGCGAATGTCAACTCCTGTGCATTCATTGCAACTCAGGACCTCGGCAGGTTGTATTCAAATGGTTCCTTCGAGGTCCTGGGACGCTTTGATAACGCTGACATCAGAGGTTGCAACCTCATGGTCAATTAAGTTAAAACTTTATGAATTGAAGATCAGCAGGAAATAATTCTTTTTCCCCTTCTGAACAATGATATACTGGTCAAGCAAAAGATCGCTCAAGGTCAATTGATCGGATGGTTCTTTCAGTTTTTCTTTGTTTACGGCTACCCCACCTCCTTGAATCAATTTCTTTGCTTCACCTTTCGAGGCGAAAACTGCTGAGTGTTCTGCAAGCAATGTTGCTGCATCGGTACCTTCAGTTAGGACTGACCTGGATATGCTGAATTGTGGTATGCCTTCAAAGATTTCCAGAACCTGAGGATCAGATAAGGTCTTAAAAAATTCCAGTGAACCATTTCCAAAGAGGAACTCAGAAGTTTTCAGAGCGGTTTCCAGTGCCTCAGCAGAATGTGTACGCACGGTAATATCTTCAGCTAGTGCTTTTTGCAGCAGGCGTAAATGTGGTGCCCTATTGTGTTCAGCCTCCAGCGACTCTATTTCAACTTGCGTTTTTAACGTAAAGATCCTAATCCATTTTTTGGTATCATCGTCAGAAGCATTTAACCAAAATTGATAAAATTTATATGGTGATGTTTTCGCAGCATCCAGCCATACCGCGCCGCTCTCGGTTTTACCGAATTTAGTACCATCCGCCTTTTTGATCAGTTGAGTGGTGATGCCAAAAGCCGTCCCACTGTCTTTACGCCTGATCAATTCAGTCCCAGTCACAATATTGCCCCATTGGTCTGAACCCCCCATTTGGATCAGACAGTTGCGGTTTTTCCACAGGTAATAAAAGTCATATCCCTGGATCAATTGATAGCAAAACTCGGTAAATGACAAACCAGAATCTCCCTCCAGTCTTCGCTTTACGCTGTCCTTTGCCATCATATAGTTGACAGTAATGTGCTTGCCGACATCCCTTATAAAAGTGAACAGGCTCATGTCGTTGAACCAATCAGCATTGTTCACCATCACTGCTCCATTCCCTTCGTCTTCGAAGGTAAGGAACTTTGCAAGCTGACGTTTCATGCCGGCCAAATTATGTTCAACCATACTTTCAGTCTGTAGATTCCGCTCATCGGATTTCCCCGATGGATCACCAACCATGCCAGTTGCCCCACCTACCAGGGCGTACGGTTTATGACCGGCACGCTGAAAGTGAATCAAGGTCATGATCTGTGTCAGGTGTCCAACATGCAGAGAATCCGCTGTAGGGTCAAAACCGATATACCCTGAGGTCATACCTTCGCTTAATTTTTCTTCCGTACCAGGCATTATGTCCTGTAGCATGCCTCTCCAGCGTAGCTCTTCTACAAAATTGGTCATCATATTCTACTTTTGTTCGCAAATATATGAAAAGCTGCGTTATCCCTAAATTTGAAGGGAGTTTTAAACCCGCTTATTGAACTATAATCGCTAATTTTATCACCATGAACTTCTTATCCCATTTTTATTTTGAAAGGAATAATCCAGATGAAAATATGGTGTTGGGAGTTGTCTTGCCAGATTTCATAAAAAATGCGCAAAAAGACTGTAACCTTTATCCAGTAAGGGTTAGTCACCTCTTTGAAGAGGCACCTCATCAGGTTTCGCTATTGAAAGGCTGGAAAAAACATATAGAGGTCGACCGCCTATTTCATTCTTCCACCTTCTTCCAGGTACATACCAATGAACTAAAAAAAATGATATTGGGCAGCTGCGAAGATAGCCCGGTTAAACCTTTCTTTCTAGCGCATATTGGTTTAGAACTGATGTTAGATCATTTGCTAACCACCGATGGTCTTGTTAACATCAACGCTTTTTATGACCAGCTGGCCAAGGCGGACCGCGCAGCATTAAACGAGTTTTTACATGCCTGTTCCCTTGAGGATACCGAAATATTCTTCAACTTCCTCAATGGTTTTATTTCGAGTAGATATTTGCTCAGCTACCAAAAGATTGAAAACATCACCTATGCGCTCAATCGTATCTGTATGCGGCTCTGGGATAACCCATTTACAGATTCACAGCTGTCCGACTTAACGGTTCAATTGAGCTATTTCAAAGACCACATCAAAGATAATTACTTGTCCATTTTTGCTGAAATTGAACTCGACCTAAGGAACCAATAAAAAATCCTTCAAATCTGAATTAGCTACTATTGCTAATTTGTATCTTCGCATTTATGTCACTATCGGAGGTTAAAGACAAAATGGATGCATTGGTTAAGGAGCTTAACCAGCATAGTTATAATTATTATGTATTGGCTATGCCAACAATTGCTGATTTTACTTTTGACCAAAAGTTAGAAGAACTTAATCAGCTTGAGCAGACCTACCCGGAATTAGCCGATCCAAATTCACCTACACAGAAAGTAGGGGGCGAAATTACAAAGACCTTTACTACGGTGAAACACAAATGGCCCATGCTATCGCTGGGCAATACCTATAATGAGCAAGATCTGAGGGATTTTGATGAACGGGTTAAGAAGTCCATTGGTGAAGATTTTGAGTACGTATGCGAGTTGAAGTTTGACGGACTATCCATCAGCCTCACCTACGAAGACCAAAAACTGGTAAGGGCCGTTACCCGTGGTGACGGAACAAAAGGTGATGATGTGACCACAAACGTGAAAACCATACACACCATCCCCCATCGGTTGAAAGAAAGTGATGTTCCACCCTTATTTGAAATACGGGGGGAGATCTTTATGCACCGTGCGGCATTTGAAAAGCTTAATAAAGATCGGGAGGAGCTTGGAGAGATCCAGTACGCAAATCCGAGAAATTTTGCAGCAGGAACTGTCAAAATGCAAGATTCAAGAGAAGTGGCGCGCCGCCCATTAGACTGCTTCCTATATTCTCTGAATACAGACAAAAACTATTTTAAAACCCACTGGGAAAGTCTGCAAACACTAAAGAAATGGGGTTTTAATGTTTGCGAACATACTAAGCTCAGCAACAACATAGAAGATGTCCTACTGTTCATCCACCATTGGGAAAATGAAAGGTTTAAATTGTCCTACGACATCGATGGCATTGTCATTAAGGTGAACAGTTATGCGCAACAACAGGAACTCGGCTTTACTGCAAAGTCTCCGCGCTGGGCAATCTCTTATAAATATAAGGCACAGGAAGTTGAAACTATACTTGAAAAGGTAAGTTACCAGGTTGGTCGTACCGGTGCAGTAACGCCTGTAGCGAACCTTAAACCAGTACTGCTCGCCGGAACGACCGTCAAAAGGGCAACCTTACACAATGCAAATGAGATAGAGCGATTGAACCTCCATGAAGGGGACAGTGTGTTTGTCGAAAAAGGTGGAGAGATCATTCCCAAGATCATCAATGTAAATCTGAGCAAACGCGAACCTGGAGCAGTTAAGATCATCTATCCTTTAGTATGTCCTGAATGTGGCACTGCGCTGGTCAGGAAAGACGGAGAGGTTGCCTATTATTGTCCAAATGATGAGGCCTGTCCACCTCAAATTGTTGGAAAGATCCAGCATTTCATCAGCAGAAAAGCCATGAATATTGATGGGCTTGGCGATGAAACCATCGAAACATTTTACCAACGGGGTCTGGTCCGCCACATCAGCGATCTGTATACGCTGCACGAAAAAGCTGATGAACTGAAAACATTGGACCGATTTGGTGAACGTTCGATCGAAAACATGTTACGGGGAATAGAGCTGTCTAAACAGATGCCTTTCGAGAAGGTGTTATTTGGACTCGGCATCAGGTATGTTGGAGAGACCGTTGCAAGAAAGCTGGCCTTTGGCGCAAAAACCATTGATAAATTGGCAACGGCTACTTTAGAGGAACTTACAGGCCTTGATGAAATTGGTCAGCGCATTGCGGAAAGCGTTATCGAATACTTTAGTAAGGAAGAGCATTTGCATCAGATTAGTCTATTAAAATCGTATGGATTGCAATTTGAAGCTCAGGAAAGTGAAATTACCTTGCAAAGTGATAAGTTAACTGGAAAAACATTCGTAATTTCAGGCGTTTTTGAGAACTACAGCAGAGAAGAGCTCAAGGATATAATAGAAAGTAATGGTGGTAAGATATTAAGCGGCATCTCTGCGAAACTTAATTATCTTGTCGCTGGAGATAATATGGGGCCATCTAAACTGGAAAAAGCGAAAAAATTGAACGTACCGCTTATTTCACAGGATGATTTATTGGAGCTATTGAAGTAAAGAATAAAAAATGAACAAATTTCACGGAACGGGTGTGGCGATTGTTACGCCTTTTAATGCAGATGGAACGGTAGACTATGATGGGTTGCGAAAACTGATCAACTATTTAATTGAAGGAAAAGTTGAATACCTGGTATCATTGGGTACTACAGGAGAAGCTTCAACACTAAATAAAGAAGATAAGAAAAAGATCTGGGAGTTTACAGCTGAAGTAAATAATAGCCGTCTACCGCTGGTTGCGGGTATAGGTGGTAATGATACGGCGGAAGTAACGAACAGCATCAAACAGTTTGAGATCAATGGCTATGACGCGATATTGTCGGCCAGTCCATATTATAATAAACCGACCCAGGAAGGTATTTACCAGCATTATAAAGCGATTAGCGAAAGCAGTTCATTACCGGTTTTTCTTTACAATGTACCAGGAAGGACTGCGAGCAATATCAGCCCGGAAACTACCTGCAGACTGGCTACGGATTTTAAAAACATTATTGGAACGAAGGAAGCCTCAGGCAATTTCGACCAATTTAACCAGATCATGCGCGACAAGCCCGAAGATTTTCTGCTCATTTCCGGAGATGATCCGGTTGCCATGCCGATGATCTCTCTTGGCGCTGTCGGGGTTATTTCTGTGATTGCAAATGCCTTACCTAAGCAATTATCTGAAATGGTGAGGTTAGCACTTAATGGTGACTATATCGCTGCACGGCCTAAGCATTTGAGCTTGATTGAATTCACAAGAATGATGTTCGCGGAAGGGAATCCCGCAGGAGTAAAAGCAGCGTTGAAGCAACTGGGTATTTGTGATGATCATGTTCGTTTACCATTGGTCAGGGTGTCAGACGGTCTTCGGACAGCCATTATCGCCGAGACTATTAAACTTAGCGCATAAAAAAATGCGTCCCGGTTAACCGGGACGCATTTTTCATCAAAACAAAGCTGGTTAGCCTTTGTTTTTAGCATCCTGAATCTCCAAACGAATAGATTGAGCAAGATTTTTTAAGTCCTGCATACCTTTACGTACGCGAGTTCCGGCAGCACTGTTTGCTTTGTTGTAAAATTTGTCAGCGTCTGCCTCTAAGGTTGCAACAAGCTCTTTTACTTCATTAAATTTTTTCATCGTTAATTAACTTCTTTAGTTTTTTAAAAGTTTTGATTGATACTCTCATACTAAAGTAAGATGTTTATTCAAATAAAAAAATTTTTACAATAACAAAAAAACAGGCAAAACATTGTTTTTTTCCACATTTAAGCGGTTTATGAACAAAAATCACCATTTTCAATCATTTATCTCTTTGATTTAGAGAATATTAAAAAACAGCTTCCATAGAAAACGCCCTTTATGTGAACATAAAGGGCGTTTTCTATTATTTATATTCTAGGCTATAGAGAATTGATTTTCCTTATAGTAACCGCTTACCAGTTTATCGGAAACTTCGCTAAAAGCATCTAAAGTGCGTTGTACATCTTCCATTGTATGTACAGCAGTTGGAATCAATCTCAGTTCGATCAAGCCTTTAGGAATAACAGGATACACGACTATTGAGCAAAATATACCGTAGTTTTCCCGAAGATCCATAGTTAAGGCGGTGGCTTCCAGCAACTCACCTTTCAGGAATACTGGAGTAACCATGGTATTTGTAACACCAAGGTCAAAACCACGTTCTCTCAACCCGCTTTGAAGGGTAGTGGCCACGTTCCACAATTTCTCCCTAAGCTCAGGATTGTTTTTAAGTAACTCCAAACGTTTCAGTAGTCCTATAACCATCGGCATCGGCAAGGCCTTTGCAAATGTTTGTGAACGCATATTGTAACGGAAGAAGTTAGTCATATCTTCGGTGGAAGCTACAAAAGCACCTATTCCAGCCATTGATTTTGCAAAAGTTCCAAAATAAACATCTACGCCATCAATACAATTCTGCTCTTCATGCGTACCTGCACCTGTTGGACCCATTGTACCGAAGCCATGTGCATCATCAATTAATAAGCGGAAGTTGAAGTCCTTCTTTAGATCAACCAGCTCTTTCAACTTGCCTTGTGCTCCCGACATTCCGAAAACACCTTCGGTGATCACTAATATACCACCACCACTCTGCTCTACCAGTTTCGTAGCTCTTTCTAATTGCTTGCGGGCACTCTCTATATCATTGTGCTTATAAACAAAACGTTTACCCATGTGCAGACGTAAACCATCGATAATACAAGCGTGAGATTCTGCATCATATACAATCACATCGTTTCTGTCGACCAAACTGTCAATGATGGAAACCATTCCCTGATAACCAAAATTCAGCAAGAACGCATCTGGTTTACCAACAAAAGCAGCCAATTCCTGTTCCAGTTGCTCATGGTATTTTGAATTACCAGACATCATCCTGGCGCCCATAGGGTAAGCCATACCAAAATCCTCGGCGCCTTTTTTATCTGCCGCTCTAACTTCAGGATGGTTGGCTAGACCCAGGTAATTATTTAAACTCCAAACCAAATGCTCTTTACCACGAAAATTCATGTGTGGAGCTATATCGCCTTCTAATTTAGGAAATGAGAAATATCCATGGGACCATTTGTGGTGTTGTCCAAGTGGTCCCATGTGTTTCGCTATCTTTTCAAAAATATCCAATGTAATAAGTATTTTAAGTTATAATTTTTTTGCAAAGTTATGGTTAATATATCTGATATACAATAATTAGCATATCCTGGTATTTTTCCTATTCTGGTCAGGAGGTGTTTACCAAAAAGCCTTAACAGGTATTGCTAAGGCTTTTTGTACGACCATTATGGTATTCTATTAGTCAACATTATCATGTAAAAAAGAGTTATTTGGCCTGATCTCTGTCGATCCGTCCTCATCATTACTTAAGGTAAATCTCGATACCTGAGATTCTGAAGAATGCTGAACTTGTTGC
>JAPSHM010000083.1 GCA_031179845.1 Pedobacter sp. | reverse complement strand
ACTTTTGTCAATGTTAAATACCAATCCTACCTCCGCTCCGTCCACCCCGGCACTATAAGCACCGATAGCGTTGAAGGACAATTTATTGATGATTTGCCCGCTTAAAGAACCATGTGAATTCAGTCCGGGTACAATTGCAACCTGGTAAGGTGCTTCCGACAACAGCCCCCCAATGTTTAGCGACTGAATTTTCTGCCTGGTTGTAACCAACATGCTTCCCAACCAGGTTTCCTCTATAATCCCTGGATCACCGCCAAAAAATCTGTCAGGGGTATTCCTGTTTCCAATAGTGATCATTACTTCGCTCAAAAAATGCATTTCAATAGATTTGAAATTGTCCTTTGTGACCGTTAGTGTCAGGGGCTGAGAGCTATTCTTGAGTTCCAGTGTAAAAAAACCTTGCTGATCAGATAATGTGGAAACCAGCAAGTTCTTTTCAAAGATACTCGCATTTGCAACTGGTAATGAAGTTAATCGTTCGATGATCTGCCCTTTGATGGTATATCTGTCCCGGTCGCCCACAGTCTCCAAAACCAACATTGACAACGCCATTGGCGCGTACCTGATGATAATGAAATTTCCTGCCTGACGAAATTCGAAGTGTTCTCCAAGCAACTGTGTTAAAGCTTCAACCAGCGATATACCAGCAGCTTTGATCGTAACTAAACTATCGGTCGCCAAAATATGACTGTTAAAAGAAAACTTCAACGCAGTATGCGTTTCGATCTGCGATAAAACGCTACTTAATTTCTGCTTTTCACAATTCAGTGAAATTTTCAGAGACAAAGCAGACTGCGCTTTTGCATTGAAGACAA
Source organism: Pedobacter sp. (assembly GCA_031179845.1). GTDB lineage: Bacteria > Bacteroidota > Bacteroidia > Sphingobacteriales > Sphingobacteriaceae > Pedobacter. The sequence continues at coordinate 12,517 of JAPSHM010000083.1, read as the reverse complement.
TTGAAAACGTAATGATGGATAAAAAGATTAAGATACGCATCGACCACTAGTTTAACTTAATGCTATGCTCACCGTATTCCACCTGGAGTCTGAACGTGTCAGCAATGACTTCAAGAATCTCCTGAAGGGATTCATTCTTAAATTTAGTGGTTATAGTTTTCCTCAATAGATCTTGATCCTGTATTACAATATTAGATTTGAATTTTCTGTTTAGAACTTCCACAAGCTCGCTGAGCGGAGTAGAATTACATATCAGTTCTCCCGAATAATAGAAATTGTATAACTGGCCGTTGTTTTTACTTTTTACCAACGGCCGTATGGTCTGGTCGATCTCTACCTTTTCCCCTGCGGACAAGCTGATCGAGTCACCTCCATGATTCACATTCACCAGCCCACTTTCAACTATAACCTCGGTAGAACTGCCCTCACCCCTTACATTAAAAGCTGTTCCTACTACCGATACTTTAACATTATTGATCATGATGATAAAAGGCTTATTCTTATCGGCCTTCACCTTAAAAAAACCTTCGCCTTTTAATTTTACTACGCGGTTATGCTCAAAAAATCCTCCTACAAAAGACAGTGAAGATCTTTCGTTCAGGATCGCGGTGGAACCATCGGGTAAAATACGGGAGACGGTGGCAGATTGACTATTGAAATGCACTTTGTTGGCAATCAGGTTCTGATAAAAGAATATACCACATCCGGTAAGCACCAACAGGATCGCAGCAATTTTTAAGATCCAATTGTAACGGATTGCATTCGATGGTCCTGCATTTGACAAGCGATGGTTTAGCCGCTCCAGCGCCAGATGCGCATCAACTTCTTCGTAATGCTGAAGCTTGCCGTTTTCCAGGATCGTCTTAAAATCTTCAAGCTGCCGCTGGTGATCCGGATGAGCTTTTGCCCAGGACTCCACGACAAGGCCATCTACCTGCGACAATTCCCCCAGTAAATAGCTGACCAGCATTCCTTCTTTAATCGGTTTGATTTTGTTATTCATTAAATTAACGCATTAATACGATGATTAGAATTAAGAAATCAGCTACCTTACCTTTGAGGATCTTTAAAGCTTTTCCCATGTGGTTTTCTACAGTTTTAATTGAGATTCCTAAAGTATCTGCAATCTGTTGGTATTTCATCCCATCAAAACGGCTCAAGTGAAACACTTGCCGACACTTGACAGGGAGCGCTAAAATTGCCAGCTGAATTTGCCTATCCAGTTCGCTGACCATAATCTCGGCTCCTAAGTCACCGGTGTCATTTCTTAACCAATCCGCATAGTGGAGACTAAATCTGGCCCTTACTTTCTGGTGTTTCAAATAGTTCAGACATTCATTATGGACAGAACGATAAAGAAATGACTTTAAAAAGCCATCTGTTTTCAACTGCGCCCTTTTAGTCCAGATCCTGACAAATACATTCTGAACCAATTCTTCTGCATCATCTCTTTCTTTGACCAAAGTACAGGCGTAGGCATGCAGGCACTTAAAGTACTTCAAAAACACTTCGTCGAAGGCTTTCTTATCACCGTTTTTAATCAAGCCGAGGAAGTATCGGTCGTTACTTTCCAAAGTCTCCGGTGCGGTCTGGTTGCAAGTTACACTAATCATTAACCCATTAGACAGATAAAATTGTCTTTAGGTTACGCCTCATTAAAATTTCTTTCCAAAATGATGGAATAACTTTATCGACAGTCAACAAAAGTCGATTTGCAAATCCAGGAATAATTTCCTTCTTCCCTTTCATCATCCCCTGGATCGCAACTTTCGCTACGAAATCGGCCTCAAGAATGGTTGCTTTTGCAAATCCTTTCAGATTCTTGTTCATGACCAAAAGTTCTGATTTGGTATTGATACCTCCCGGACTAAGAAGGCTTACCCGAACATTGGTGCTTTTCAACTCCAGCTGCAGACAACGTGTAAAATACCCAATAAAAGATTTGGTCGCACCATACACCTGCTTTTTGGGAACTACAAAATGACCTCCCAGACTGCCTACATTAAGAATATAACTCGGTTCAGACTTATCGATATGACTTAAAAAGGAACGAGTTAGCAGTACAGTATTGGTGACATTCAGCTCAATCTGAGCCCGGTAGAAATCCGGATCTTTCTCTTCAAACCAGGACCAGTTTCCAATCCCCGCGTTATTGATTAAAACGTTAACCCTTAGCTTATTTGTTTCAAGCAGTTTGAAAATCTCAACGTCTGAATTGTTTCTTGTCAAGTCAGTTTCCATGCAGAACACCTGTACGCCAAAATTTCGACGCAGATAATTTGCTAAAAATTCCAATCCAGTTTCCGGAAGGGACACCAAAACCAGGTTAAACCCCAATTGTGCACATTCAATGGCGAAAGATTTTCCTAATCCTTCACTTGCTCCGGTGATCAGTGCTGTTAAATTCTTCATGCTACTTGTTTTGAAAATGATCGACAGTTTTCTGAAGCCCAATTTTGAAAGGCGTAATCTGGTAGTTCAGTTCTGTTACTGCTTTTTGACTACTATACCGTTGATTAAATTTCAACCGATCTGCAAACTCCGGTAAAAAATAAGGTTGGAAGCCGAAGCATTTCGATTTTATCGATTCCATGATGCTGAAAGTTTTGATCAGCTCAATGGGGATCCTATACAACTTTCTCTTTGTTCCTGTAATTTGTTCAAGCGTGCTGAAAAAACGGTTGAAACAAATATCCTCTCCACCCAAAATATAACGCTCCCCGCTCCTGCCTTTGGTCATTGCCAGGATGTGACCTTGCACCACATCCTCTACGTACGCATAATTTGCTGCCGTAATTCCTTTTCCGGGAATGAAGTGCCAGGTTCCGGAAAGGTAGCCAGAGACCATCTTTCCTACTGTATTGCTGTCTGTAATCGGACCTTCACCGTATACCCTGGATGGATTAACGATGACCACCTCCAGACCTTTCTTCACAAAGGTTTTTACCTCGAGCTCCGCCAGATATTTTGTCCGCTCATAATCGATAGGAAAGCCAACTGCCCGCGGATCATCCTCTGAAACCGGCAGGTTTAACGTTGGTCCCCAAACTCCGCAGGTAGAGGTGTGAACAACCCTATCGACCCCCATTCTCAACGCACAGTTCAATACATTCTTTGTTCCTGTGACGTTGGTGTCAAAAAAATCCTGTTCATTTCTGCACCACAATTTTGCCATCGCAGCCGTATGATAAACCTGGTAGCAACCGCTCATGGCCGCATCGAGGCTTTGTTGATCCAGGATATCCCCTTCCACATACTGAATGTTTCTATGTTGAAGTAGAAAAGGATGATCTACGTTCCTACAAAGTCCGATCACTTCAAAACCCATCTCTGCCAGGCTGTAGCAAAGTTTCCTACCAATAAAGCCAGAGGCGCCGGTGACTAATATTTTCAAATATTTGTGAGTTACTGGTTCCATGACTATATCCTGTCCATTTTTATCGTGTACAATGAATGCGTAAGGATGACACGTTTACACTGCCCATTCTCAAAAAAGTAATCATTATAACTTTTGTCTGGCAACTTAACCCGGTATTGATTAGCCCCGGTTCGGATGATAGCCAGAAAACATTGGAAGTTATCTGAATAGACCTGATCCATGTGGACGGGCTCCTTTAAATAAAGTAGCATCATGTTATAATCGATGTTTCGCGTAATTACCCCCGATTTTTCCCCGGACTGTATCCGGTAACAATGGTTTGCCCAGTCGGTTCTTCTGGGCTCTTTGGCATTTCCATTCACCACTCTACTTATCTCAGATGACATCAGTTTCCCCGCTTTGAAATGGGCAATATCTTCCGTTTGAACGTCAAATTTAACGACAAATCGTGTATTGACTTTTGAGCTGATCTTTAGATAGAGGTCGGAACCTATACGGTTTTGTATACAAGACATCCGACCAATTGCCGCCCCATTTCTGGTAATGGTATACTGCACTTCTTGCGCAGCATAAAGATGAGTATAGCAAGAGCTTAACATGAAGATGAAAAGCATAAACCGTAAATGCAGCGCCTTGGATGAATTTCTTTTCCGGGCAACTTTAGGCGCAATATATTTCCTGAAGGCCCAGATGATTAAAGCAGTAATCATAATATTCCTATTTTTTTAAGGCTATTACAACTCAGGCGAAAAATACCCCTAGTGGTTTAAATATTTTTATTGAACAAGCGGAGATGGACGACAGCTTTGCACATTTACTATTTAAATTGCATTTTTGAGTTTAAATTAACAAACTCTTACAATGTGTCCGATACGCAGACTCGTTATTTCCATTATCCTATTTCTGTCTGGCCTTTCTAGCTCCCGGGCATTGGAAGTATCCTTTAACCGAATCTCGAATGGGCTGTCTACAAATTTTGTAAACTGCGTTACACAGTCCGCAGACGGCTTTATATGGGTGGGCACCCAAAACGGACTGCAACGTTATGACGGTTACAGGTTCAGGCAAATCGGTAGGGTTAATGGCAAACAAAATATCCCTGCACTTCCTGTAGATCAGGCCGTTCCGGCTAACGATCCCGCAGTATTAATTGTACGGATGGGTCATCGAATCGGGTTTTTAGATACCCGTACGTTGGTTTTCAAGGAATCTGCCATCATGTCCCGCGTTTCTGAAATCGAACAACATACCATTAAACTAGTGAGAGATGGGAAGGAAACTTATCTGATCATCTTTGGAAAGGAGATACTGGTCTACAACTCCAAAAAAAACTGTTTTCAAAAGAACACAGCTGTACTCGACTACCCATCCGACTGGAAGCCTACTTATGTTCAGCGGGATGTTTTGGGCAAGATCTGGATCAGCGGTTCGAGAGGCATAGGTTATTTTGACCCTTCCAGCAAAACATTCTTCAGTGCCCAAAATAATCCTGCCGGACTGAAAACACTGGAAGCCTTAAAGGCAGTCAGGGATGTCACCCATTTTTTAATCGATTCCAGGCAGCGCTTTTTTATCAATTCCTGGCCATTCGATAAGGGTTACCATATTCTGTTATTCAATCCTAAATCACTGACCATACAGCAAGTTACTTCAGCGTCGAATCCCAAATCCAATTACCATGAGCTTTCGAGTTTCAGCGAACAAAACGGATTGATATGGGGATTCGGAATTGATACATTCAATCTCTTTGAAGAGAATACCAGGTCCTTTATAAACTTTTTCAATGCTGAGAACGCCGATTATGGTATCAAGGTCAACAATGTCGCTCAAATTTTCCGGGATCGGGACCAGAACCTTTGGGTGGCAACCGACAATGGCCTATATACCATGTCCTTAATTGGGGACCATATTAGAAACGGGGTCACTAAAGCGGATTTTGGGAAAGCACCAATGATGGGTATTGCCCCGCTGTCCAAAAACAAGTTGCTTTTGCATTCATGGGGGGCAAAAGTAATCTGCTTATCCTATGATGAACGCCTGGCGCTGGTTCAGGACAAAAAGCTTGCAGAGGCGATTTATCGAAATGCCCCCGCAGGAGATACTTTTTTCGACTTCGTTTGGGCATCGGAGCTGGAGCAATCCTCAGGAAAGCTATATTTGGCTTGTCAGGCCGGGCGACTGATTGAATTCGATTTCAAAAAAAGATCTTCGCGTTTTTTAATGCTACCTGTGTTTAAGGGTCAAACCATAAGGTCGCTTGCAAATGATCCGGATGGAAACATTTGGTTGGGTACGCATAAAGGATTACTGGTACGGCGCGATGGAGATTCCTTCCGACTGGTCGCAAACCTTCATAGTTCTATTACACGGATCCTTGCAGCAGCCTCTGGCCGCATTTGGATTGCTACTGTCGGTAATGGCCTGTTTGAACTCGATGTCAAGACTGGAAAAGTCTGTACAAATTTCATATCCGGGGATGATGGTACAGGGTTGACGACCAACAGGGTTTCGGATCTAATTTTCTTGAATGATTCCACGCTTGCCATTGCTTGTTCTGCAGGCCTGGATTTCCTGGATCTAACTACCCGAAAGATCAAACAAATGAATGTGCAAAACGGGCTTCCCCATGGCGTTGTCACCTCGTTGACTACGGATAACGATGGTCATTTATGGATGAGTACTATTGGAGGAATATGCAGGTATAGCCTTATAACTAACGAATTTCGGAACTTTGATAAAAAGACCGGCTTTCTGAATACCTCTAACATGAGTAACCTGATGAACTCCGGGATTAAGCTGTTAGATGGAAAGATTGCAATGAGCGGCGAAAAGAGCTTCCTCATTTTCAGCCCGGACAAGTTCAATGTTGCCATCCCGGTAAGGAAAGTGACCATTACAGATTTTAAGCTATTTGATCGGTACCTGTCCATGGATTCGATCCGCAGACGGGGGCAGGTAAATTTGAAACATGATGAGAACTTCATCAACATATCATTTGCTCCTTTAACCTATGGAGGTGGTGGCGAGCTGAAATATTTCTACAAACTAGAAGGCGCCAGTGAAAACTGGATCAAGTCAGAATATGGGTTATCGGCAACTTTCGCTTCTTTGCAACCCGGCGATTATACCTTTATGGTCCGCTCGCAGAATACTGCTGGTGAATTTTCTGAGGTGACCAGTCTGGACATCAGTATCTCAGCTGCCTTTTATCAGAGCTGGTGGTTCATTGCATTGCTCATCATGTCGGTCCTATTTAGTGTCTATGCATTTTACCAGGCAAGAATTAAACGACACCTTGAGGTGTTTCAGCTCAGGGAAAAGGTAGCCAGGGATCTACATGATGATGTAGGATCGACACTAACTTCCATAAATATTCTCAGTGAAGTGGCCCGTCATGGTTTAGCTGATGACTCTATCGCCAAACAATATCTTCAAACGATCGGAAAAAACAGCACGCAAATGATGGAATCAATGGACGATATTGTTTGGAACATCAAGCCCGATAATGACCAGCTTCATAAAGTCACCGCCAGAATGCGGGAGTACGCGGCAGGGACGCTTGAACCGCAGAACATCCGATATTCCTTTGAGGCCAACGACAACATCAAACACGTCAAATTAGGTATGGAAAGCCGACGCAACCTATTTTTAATTTTTAAAGAGGCACTCCATAACATTTCGAAATATTCAGATGCGACTTTGGTTGAAATCACGATCCGCTATGAAAATAGTCAGATGACATTAACGATATCCGACAATGGAAAAGGATTTGATCCAGGCATACCGTCAGATGGAAATGGATTGCTAAATATGCGTAAGAGGACTGAACTTTTAAAAGGTTCGATAGACATTTTGTCGAGCTCGAAAGCAGGCACCTGTATCTGTTTGAAAATTCCGGTTTAGCCTGAGCTTTGGAAATACCACATCAACATGCGATTGTACCTATTAAATAATTTTTGCAAATTGCTATAGTATGATCAGGATTCTATTATATGAAGATAACACCCAGCTGAGGGAAGTCTTGTCCATTTTGCTTATCGGAACGCCGGGATACGAATTAGTTGGGGCATTTGGCAACTGCAGGAACATCCTCGAGGAGGTTACCAGGTTTAACCCGGATGTGGTCCTCATGGACATCGACATGCCTATAACAAGCGGCATCGATGGTTTAAAACTGTTGCGTGCGAATGGAATGCACTGTAAAGTGCTCATGCTGACCGTTTTTGATGATAACCAGAATATTTTTGAAGCCATCCGATCCGGGGCCAATGGCTACATTTTAAAAAAGACGCCGCCAGATAAGCTGATCGATTTCATACGGGATGCATGCAGTGGTGGGGCACCTATGACCTCTTCTGTCGCGACCCAGGTATTGAACATGTTTGCACAGAACCATAGATCAAAAGCAGTAACTTTTAACCTTTCTAACCGGGAGCAAGATGTACTGAACCTGTTGGTGGATGGGTACAGTTATAAACTCATTGCCGACAAGTTGTTTATTTCTCTCGATACCGTCAGGTCACACATCAAAAAGATCTATGACAAGCTCCAGGTCAATTCCAAAAGTGAGGCTGTTGCGAAAACATTGCGTGTCGATAATTATACCTCAGATGCAGATACCTCCATCAAATAACCTTGCACATCTGATCAGGCACTACCTAATTTACCATCCGCGATCGGAAGACATGCCTATGCGGTTCTTTTGTGATGGTAGTCCTGGTATTGTCATACCACTCGGAGATTCTACTTTGCCATTTTCAAACCGGTTCAGGATTAGGAAAGGGGAACTTATGGCTTATGGCTTGATGGAACAAGCAATTGACATCCCCCCTCCTCCGGTTTCAGGGATGTTGATCATTGTTCTGCAACCCTATTCTCTTTCATTGATCAGTGGCATTGCCTCAAAGAAACTGAAAAACAACATCTTCCGTTTTCACGAACTGTTTGGAGACCTGGTCTGCCCTTTGCAGGAGGCGATCAGCGGTGCGGGAAATGTAAATGAGATCATTGAATTAATAGAAAGCTTCTTTTTAAGAATTTCCGCTGATTTACCTCCTATTGACGGCATCATCACTGGCAGTGTTGCCTTAATGCAAGCTCGGAAAGGCGTTCTGAATCTTCCCGAGATGCTTAAATACCTCCCAATAAGTGAACGACAACTGGAGCGGAAATTTGATCAATACATTGGTGTTCCTCCAAAAAAATTAAATGGAATCTTTCGGATCAATCATTATTTGAAGCTGCTCCGAAATCCGCAAAAAACCCATTCCGCATTGCAAGCGGCCATCGAGGCTGGTTTTTACGACCAGGCACATTTGAACAACCAATTTAAGGTGTTGACCGGAACTTCTCCGTTGAAATATTTGTCGGCATCTGATCCTCTTGCCATGAACCTCTTTCAGGCTCCTCCCCTGTAGCCTATGACCAGTGTAAACCGCACAAACATGTGATTGACCCCGAATCGTCAGCTGACTATTTTTGCAGCGATGAACTGTTCACCGACCGCTCAAGCTCAACTTATTGTGGGTTGTTTCCATGGTAACCCCTGGGCGCAGGAACAGGTTTTTAATATGTATGCTCCAAAAATGCTGGCACTCATCAGCAGGTATGCAACAGATACCATGGAAGCAGAGGATATATTGATGTTGGGCTTTACAAAAGTGTTTGACCGAATTTCGACCTACAGCGCCTCCGGTTCTTTCGAAGGCTGGATCAGAAGGATCATGATCAATTGTGCACTAGATGTATACCATCAGAACCAAAGACGAATCCGTACCGGCCCCTTAGATGACGTAATTGATCTGCAGGCGCATTACCCGGATGATCATACAGACATCGAGTATCTACTTATGGCCATACAAAATCTTCCAATCTGCCTGAGAATCCCCTTCAGCTTATTCGCCATTGAAGGTTATTCCCATCGGGAGATCGCCGAAAACCTGGGGATCAGCATTGTACTATCCAAAGTTAGGGTCAGCAGGGCAAGAAGCGCATTACAGGACCGGCTCTCGCCAATCCTGAAAAAGAGCCATTATGCAGCCAGCGCAGCGTAAATCAAATCTGTCGGCAAAAGGCCGGATAATCGGCCTTGATGTAACTAAATTTTGATGTGAAGAAAAAGATTGATTTGCTCAGATTCCCGTCCAACTGTAATTTGATTATGGTGGAAGCCTGCTTCCAGCGCCAGGTTGATCAAATTTTGCTCGGTTCGATGATTGAGGTGCCATTCTCCAAACAATTCCATAAACAATCTACTTGGATTATGATCGTCATTGAAATTGCCGACCACAATTTCTCCGCCGGGCTTCACCCAGGTGCCAAATTTTTTCAGTAACAGGATGAAAGCTTTATCGTCAAAATAGTCAAATAATCCTGCAGACCAAACCAGATCATAAGTTGTTGTGGCCTGGAATCGAAACACATTTTTATGGATAAACGTAATATGCGCTGTAAAAGGGGCAGTTACAGCAGTAGCGTAGGCAATCGCATTTGCATCCATTTCTATACATGTGGTTTCCAGGCGCTCTTTATATTGCAGGTCCTGGTACACTTCAAGGAGATCCCGCGCCGGACCACTTGCAATATTTAGCAAGGTCATTGATGGGTTTTGGGTAAGCTTGTTCCGAAGTAGGGTTTTAAAGTATTTCTTTCTGTTCCTTACCGCCTGTGCTGCCGGGTGCTTTAGACTGTAAGTATCCCATCGGCGATAGTCTTCTTTCAGGATTCGTTTTTGGTAGATCCGCTCAATGATTTCAAAATCACCTGCGTAGCCGTAGGGTTTTGTCCTGATGTGTCCCATAAGGGAACACTTGTCAAATAAGAAATCACAGGAACTGATGACTGGTGCAAATTGCTGTGTAACCAGGGAACTTTGCTGACCATCCATGGCGAGTGTTCCAAGGCTAAATTCTAAATCTTGATAATCACTTTCAGTCGGGCCTCCATTAGCAATGATTTTCTTCAAGGTTTCAAGGGCTTTTTCCCTGATGTTTATTTCTGTGTCCATTTGAAAACGTTTTTTATGAAAGCACAAAAATAACGGCGGTGTGCGCAGGGGTCAATCGCATGTAAATGTGATAATAGCCACTGGAATTGCTGAAAACCCCATAAAGATGTGATTGTAACGGCCTGGTCAAGGCTCTAAATTTGACCAATTAAAATCACCTAAAAAATGAAAAGATACGTACTGCTGACGTGTTTAATTTTTACGCTTACCATTTTACTGGGATGTAAAAAAACAGAAAAAAATCAGCCTTCTATTACCCCTTCAACTCATGAGCTCATCCGAGAAATCAGATGGAACAGCTTTAATTCAAAAGCTGATTTCTTTTATAATCCGGACAGTACTTTGAAAACGGCTGCCTATACCGGGTCGGGCAGCAGTTATACCGTTGATTATCACCACGATCAAAAAAGGCCTGCTGCGTTCAGTCCCGGAGATACATTTTATCGATATGAATTTGAGTATGACAACGAAGACGTCATAGCTCATATTAAGCGAAAAGAACTGGTGGACAACCGTTATACGGAGGACCTTGAATTCTCATACAACCAGGACGGCAGCATTGCGCAGTTGAAATATTTCCATATCAGTGGTGCTGTACGTTCGTTAATCTCAACGAATAGATATACCTACGATGCAGCTAATCAGCTTTCGGAGATTACCTCTATAGATAAAAATGGCCGGAAGGCGATCACGGTCATTGAAAGTTGGTCTGAGACTTTCAATTTCGATCCATTATTGTTCATGGGAATTTCCACTGGAGAAAATTATCAGATTTACAACTATCCGGTATTGAAATATATGAAACGTGTACCAGCTAAATTCAGTTATGCAAACTATGTGAATGGAAGGCCGGTAACCGAACAGGTGGTAACTGTTTTAAGTACGATCCGCAGTAAACGAATTGAAAAGCAGACCAGTTCAGTTAGTTATCCGCAACATCCTGAATATGGAGGCATTTCTGAAGTAAAATTCAGTTATTAAATCTTTTATACATTGATGCAATTACTTATCACTTTTTTGTTACAAAGTTGTAACTTTAACCACGGGGTAAAATAAACTATTTTAACGACATCAAGAAATGGCAAAGAATATCAAGATATTGAAGAAAGAGCTGTTATCAGATAATTGGTATACGCTAAATAAGGTTACCTATCAGGCTGAACAGGAAGACGGTAGATTGCTTATTCAAACCCGGGAAGCCTATGACCGCGGCAATGGAGCCACGATCTTATTATACAATAAAGATTTCAATACAATCATCTTAACCAGGCAGTTCAGGCTACCGACCTATTTGAATGGTAATCAGGATGGTATGTTAATTGAAGCTTGTGCAGGTTTGTTGGACTTAGACAGGCCGGAGGATTGCATTAAGCGGGAAACTGAAGAAGAGACTGGATTTAGAGTAAGTGAAGTAACAAAGATCTTTGAGGCTTATATGTCGCCCGGTTCTGTAACTGAACTACTTTACTTTTTCATTGCCTCCTACACCCCGGATATGAAGGTGAGTGATGGCGGAGGCCTTTCTGACGAAGAAGAGAACATCACCGTACTGGTCATCCCCTTTCCTAAAGCAATTGAAATGATAGATACAGGAGAGATCAAAGATGGAAAAACCATCATGTTATTACAATATTTACTGATCAAAGGAATCATGACGCTTTAAAAAGCATCATTACCTACTCTGGCACACTCCTTTTCAACTCGTCAATCAACTGTAAAGCCTGTTCAAGATCCGTGTCTTTCACCACGACATTCACGGGATTATTTCCACCTGGAGTAACAATCCACGGGGCGATGGAGGCCATATACCCATTTTCTAATGTTGCTGCGATCTCATTTTCCATCAGGAGATCCTGTATCGCTTTTGCTTCAATGAAGTCACCTGAATATGCGGTAACCAACTTTAATCTGTTTCGCTCTATCATCGTCTTGTTATTAGCGTTGAAAAACCTGGAACTTTTACGCTATGTAAATATACGATTAAATTGAACTACAATGAACTAGTTCTTTCTATTTACCGGTTATGCGATTGCTTGTCTTTTGCTAAGATGATAGAGATTTGTTTCTCGAGTTGTTCTATTTTCAATTGGAGCTTTTCGTCTGTTTTGTCTTTTTCTATTAGAAAAAGCGTT
>JAPSHM010000082.1 GCA_031179845.1 Pedobacter sp. | reverse complement strand
GGGGGTTTCCATGCTATCAAGTGTACTGAACAGTAAAAGAGCAATACTGGTGAATATTCAGATCATACGCATTTTTACACGTGTACGTCAAATTGTAGCAGACAATACAGATATTAGGTTGGAAATAGAAAAGATAAAGAACAAGCTAGACAATCAGGATAAAAATATGGAAATCGTATTTCGCTACCTGGACGAATTGTTAGAAAAACAAGAACAGCCTAATCCACCAAGAAAAAGAATCGGTTTTAAACTGGATAGTCTTTAGGATTTATTGGCGAGACACAATATTTCCAATCTATTTTCGTCTTATTCTTTGAGAGCGTTAATTTAGATAAAGCGGGAATGGTCGGAGATCATTCCCGCTTTGTAATTAAAAAGCTTCTCTTTTACCTTTTATTTGTTTAAATCATTTTTTAGAAGTTTCGCTGGGTATGGGTTGATCTGGAAAAAAGTCCTTTATTGAACACTTAAGTATGATAGCGATGTTGTTTAAGTGGTTCAGATTATATTTATCCGGTGTTTTACTGCTTTCAACGTTACCCACAAATTTTGAACTTAATCCGATTTCTATTGAGAGGTTAATTTGGCTTAGGCCTGCCTTCATCCTTAGCTCTCTAACTTTATCAATCACAAATTGTTCTATTTTGGAAATTTCGCTCATCTAATAGCTAAGTAAGACATAATTGAAAATAAATTTGCCCAGTTATATCTGGGTTTATTGTTTTATTCTTATATTAGACATATGAAATAAAACACTAACAAACATTACTTAAGAGTCTTGCGGTTACATCATCTGAGGCCGTCAACGCAGGACAGCAGTGTAATGCCATATCTATGTTTAGATGTGCTATATTTGTGCATCATCATAGATGTGGGATCTGCTGTAAATCCATGTTGACCTAAGGCCTCAGAAACTTTAATGTAACCATGGTTGGCGGATCCCACATTTATCAATTCCAAGATCCAAGACTCATTTAGAAAGTTAAATCAACTAAAATGAGATCAATATGGAAATGCACCCCTTCAACTACGCAGACAATCATTCTACTTATCTTAAACTATTTGTAGAATCACTTGTACTCAAATTCAAACCCTTGCAAATCTTCTGTTTTTCGAAAGAAACTATTTTGGAACAAGTCGAAAGTTGTTTTGGTGACGAATATATTAAACAGCGATGTAATTATTGTTTGCTTCTGGTGAGCGAAAGCACCAAAAGAATTGACTATGAAGTACAAGACTACACAAACGCACACTACCACCTAGGTAAAGCGACTATTCTATGTCACGCGAAAGAAACCGTTGAGGAAGCAATTCAAGCCAATAGTCGTTTTTTTATTACTGTTTGTAAGGAAGGTCAATTAATATACGACTGTAATGGACTTACAAGTGTTCATCTTTCCGCGCACTTCATACCCACTCATGCGGCTATAAAAGCTATAAAGCATTTCAACTATCGTATGCCACTTGCAGAAGGGTTTTTAATTGGCGCAGGGGAATGTTTATATAAAGAGCAATATGGTGTATGTGTCTTTATGCTTCATCAAGTAGTGGAGCAGGTTTGTATTGGACTGATCAGAGTTTTTATGGCTTATCGGTCTGAAATACATAATCTGCATAAGCTTCTCCGGCTATGCGTTACTTTCTCCAATGCACCTGCTAAACTATTTCTATCTGGTAGCCCCGAAGACGAACGGTTATTTGGTATACTGCTTAAAAGCTATTCTGACGCCCGATATAAAAGCGACTTTCGTGTTTTGATGGATGATGCTTTGAAATTATATGATAAGTCGGTAGCATTTGTGGCTCTTGCCAAGAAGATGTGTCTTGAGAAAATAGAGAGATTAGAGCGCGATGCTTTAGGATCTCAAGATTTTGAAGTAGAAAGTCAGGGTATCCATGAAAAAGAGGATTCAAAATTTGATTAAAATGGAATGCTAGTCAATACGGTCAATTAGTTAATTTTTAAAATCACGCAAATTTATGTTAAAATATAAAATTAAAGAGTGCCTGAGTAAATTAACAGTTTGTGAATACAGGATACTGATAAAAGCCGTCCCAGATTATTTGGGCAGATCAACCAATACCTTTTGGAACTATGTCAACATTGAGGCAAACTCAAAAATCGATATACCTCATTGTACCGTTATAAAGCTGGAAATTCTTTTTTCGCTAAAGCCAGGGGAGTTAATAAATATTCGAGTTGAAGGAAAGCCCTATACCGAGGTTATAAAGGATTCCAAGAGGAGTTATAGAAATAAACGGAACCATTTTGGTTATTTGGAAGATGGTGATGGTTAGATAATATTTGGGATTTCCAGACATTGTTTCACTTATCTTATTAAACACTCATGGCAAAATATAACAGGTTTTCGGATACAGAATTAGTCGACCTTTTAAGAAAGGAAGACAATCGAGCTTTTATTGAGATCTTTGACCGCTATTACGTTTTACTATTTTCATTTGCATGCAGACGGTTAGATAATAAAGAAAATGCAAAGGATATGATTCATGATGCCTTTTCGGATTTATGGGAAAAGCGTATAACGGCTAATATTCCGGGCGAGCTTGGAGCCTTCCTTTTTACAGTAGTAAAAAACCGGATAATAGACCATTACAAACATAGCAAGGTTTTGCAAAAATATATTGACCATTGTCAAAATCATTTAAGTAATCAGCAAGATAATACAGATCACTTGATCCGCGAGAATAATTTGCTGGCATTGATTGAAAAGGAGATTGCGGCCTTGCCTGAAAAAATGCGGATCGTCTTTGAGTTGAGTCGAAAAGAATCCATGAACCGTAAGGAAATCTCACAACATCTGGGCCTCCCAGAGAATACAGTCAAAACCAATATGCATCGTGCATTAAAAATTCTCTACAGGAAATTGGTGGATTCGTTTTGACTTGTAATCAGCCCCTTATCTATTGTAAGTAGATATGAATTTGATTAAATTCGAATATATCTGCATTTTATGAGTTTAAAGTTTTTCCGTCCACGAGACCGTTTTGATTTTTCTAAGAATACATTAGACATTGGTAAACCATTCCTATGGGATAGGGAAAGCTTTTTAAAACACTTTTTCCTGCGGATTTTTGCCATTGGTAACCATCGGTGGGAAGAATTTTATCATCATCATTTGACCTATTATTTGTCAAATCACCCAGATGGCAGTGAAGAGGTGTTTTTTAAAAAATTGTGGCTTTTGATAGAAACGCGATTAAAAAGCTTAGTGGTGAAAGACATCTATGTGAGCAAAACCCATGTTAGAGATCAGAAGGAAATCGAACGTTTAAAAAGCTTTACCGGATTTCTCACAGCTATTGACAAATGGAGCTGCCACGAAACGGACAAAGCTGCTGTTGTCAGATTACAAACTGAATTATATTCCGCACTCGATCAGATTAAAAAGCAAAAGGCCGAACTAAAAGTGGCTAAAAAACTAGAGACTACAGATCATATTAACATTCCAAAAGGCTACCTGCTTACAGTTGTAGATATAATCATTGAACTACAGAAACAAACAGTGGATGGCAAAGTAGAACTGGTATTTTCCAGAACCCAGGCAATTTGGATGAAAATGATTTGCAGGTATTTCACAATAGACCATCAGACCATTAAGTATGATAGGCTTAAAAGGTACTTTTCTCCTGATCCCGATGACTTATCAAAGGTGAAATTTTCAGAGGTGCCGGACAATAAAAAGCTTTTCAAAATCGTACCTATCAAAAAGAGAAGCTAAAATAGTATTTTATTTTTTCTTTTCCTCTATGCTAATTCAATTTGCATCTATTTGATAGGCAAGTGTTTGATTGTTGTTCAACATCAAAATAACCCCCTAATATTACCCTTGTTTTTGTAAGGGTAATGAACACGTTGGTTTGCAATGCACATTTGGGTCAAACCAATATGTATGCAGATCACTTATCAAACTTCATTGTACCCTTATACTGTTAATGCGTTAAGGGCTTCAACCACTCTATTCCAAAACTATCTCCCTTTTGAGGACAGTACATAACAGTATATCATGCGCACAGATATTTAGCTGGTCAGATAAGTATCTATTTGGATATGTACAAACAGATAGGTAGACCGTCAAATGCACAGCTATTCAGTTATTTTATTGTTCACTTGAATACGACCTTATGAATATTAACATTATAACCTCAGACGATTTAATGCTATTTAAATTAGAATTGATCGCAGAACTTAAAGAAGTATTGCTGCCACAACATCCATTTGCAAAGACCTGGTTAAAAAGTGCCGAAGTCAGAAAGATATTGAGGATTTCTCCGGGAACTTTACAGAATCTCCGTATCAACGGTACACTGCATTATAGAAAAATCGGTGGAACGATGTACTATAAGTCCGATGATATTAATCTGATGCTTGGGGAAAATCCGACAGAAGGAGGTGCATCATGAATTATTTGCCCGCTACATTTATAAAACGAGCAGCCCATGATCACCGTTTGTTGCCATCTCATTTAAGTCTGGTCATGGCGGTATTTTATTTCCGCACTGATGACTCACCGGGAGCAGCAACACGGGTTAGCCGCAGTAAGCTCATGCGTTTCTCCCGGATCAAATCCATTGCTACCTATCATAAATGTTTGAAGGATTTAATTGATTTTGGATATGTTAATTATAAGCCATCTTACCACCCGGTAAATGCCAGTTCAATATGGCTGTTAAATGAAGATGGACAAAGTTGCGGTGGCTGAAACCCTCTAGAAAGAACCGAAAATACGACCGCGATTGAAGAACTTCTGGCGAAGTTCTATAGCCCTCTACTTTAGAGGTATTGAGGGAGCGAGTTAATGTTTTTGCTATACAAAAACCCTCATTTTGCCTGATGAGAAAAATGGTGGCCGCTCCCGATGGTCGGTGAAATGAAAATAAGAAAGGAGAAAAACGTATGACATCAGTAGATGAAAATATAAAATCTTCAAAAAGACGGTTACCCGGCAGACCTAAAAAAGGTATCAAAAGAAGTGAAATTCTGATGGTCAGGTTAACTCCAACCGAGCGTTTATTGATTGAAGATAAATCAAAAAAGGCAGGTATGAACCCCAGCGAGTGGTCAGATCAGCCAAAGATGCTAAGGTCATTCCTCGTTTTTCAGTCGAGGAGACCGGATGGCTAAGAATGTTGTATGGGCTTGCTAATAACTTGAACCAACTTACCCACTTGGCGCATGCCTCTGGCTTTGTTTCCCTTGCAGCTAAGTGCCGGGCGATGCTTAGCCCAATTGATGAGCTGGTTAATAAAATCAGGAATTATGATCGGTAAACCCATTACAGGAAAAACCTTTGGCGGCTGCGTGCGCTATGTGGTAGATAAAAAAGATGCCATAATCTTGCACGGTGAAGGGGTGCGCTTACAGGATGCTAAGTCAATAACTCAGGATTTCAACTTACAACGAAAAACGAGACCGGGACTTGGAAAAGCCGTAGGGCATTTAATTTTAAGCTGGAGCAAAGAAGATCTTCCCAAGCTTACCTCTGCGATCATGGTGGACCGGGCTAAGGAATACATGGAAAAAATGGACATCCGTAATACCCAATATGTCATTGTCAGGCATGGCGATCGGGAACATCCACATTTGCATATTATTTACAATCGGGTAGACAATAAAGGAAAGACAATTTCGGATAATAACAGTTACGGACGGAATATCAAAGCCTGTAAGGAGATCACTTTAAAGCATGGCTACCACTTAGGCAAAGGCAAAGAACAGGTAAACCGCCAGGCATTAAGGGGAAAGGAAAAATTAAGGTATGAATTATTTGATGCCATTAAATCGTCTGTTAAACATGCGGCAGATTGGAGAAGCTTAGAAAGTAGCTTACTGGCTAAAGGCATACACATTGAGTATAAGCTGCGGAGTGGAACAACTGAAGTTCAAGGCATTTCATTTGAAAAGGATGGTTTGAAAATGAAAGGCTCTGCAATTGATCGGGCATTCAGTTATGGTAACATAAATGGGCATCTAAATGCTAATCTGCGAAGCCAACAGCATACCACCATCGAAAATAGCCCTTCCATCACAGATCAGTTGAAAGAGGTTTTACGAACGGATTACACGCATGGCAGTCAGCCATCATTTGATGGAGGAAAAAATTTACTGGAAATGTTACTTGACTCCGAATTCGTACCTGCTACATCTGCCCCGATAGATGATGGTCTACAGCGCAAAAAGAAAAGAAAAAAACATGAGTTTGAACAATCTAATGGAATTAGCCGATGAACCCACAGGAAATACAAGAACAGCTACAAGACCACCAAGAGTTCAACATGAAGTTGGACGAACGATTAAAGATCATAGAGGATAAAAAAATAGATTTCCCTGAGGTCAAAGATTATGATGCACATTTTGACGAAATTAAATTACTATTGAAAAAGCAGGCCGAGGAAGATAGAACATTGCCTTTGCAGGAGAAAATTCATCTGCAGGCTTTTGCAGCCACAACTTTTAAGGATGCGGTTGAGCGATTTTCAGTGCTAATCCGGGCCTTGCCAGAAGAAATAAAGGTCAGGACATTGCATCGTTTTGAGGATAAAAATAACGGGTTTATAATGGGAGGGATTATATTGCTTTTGTTTTCATCGGCATCAGTTGGTATTTCCTTTCATTTATGGAGCGAAAATAGGCGTATGCATGAGAACGATGTTAAATTCAGAATTGTTAGACAGATAGCTTCTAATGTAGCTTATAAGGCCGATACACTATATCACCGAAACCCAATGAAGATGGAAAAGAGGACAAGACAGCTAGAGGCAGAACAGTTGGCTATTGCGAAGGCAGAAGCAGTGGCTAAAGAAATAGAAGAAAAAGCAGATCGCGCTAAAGAAAATGTTCGCAAACTAAAAAGAAGAGATAATTAATTTATATTATTAGCAAATTCTCCCACCACACATTTGCGGCCTGCGAAACCGGAGGTTTCGCTTCGGTTTTAGGATAAAGATTGTAGTAAAAATTGGCGTTACCCGATATCCTTGGACTGTGGTTATATATCTAGTTCAGAGCTTATAGCAATGGATGCGGTGAAATCTCGAAAATTATATATCACGTTAGATATTACTGTGGTGAATTTTAATACTTTTAGTTATTATATTTGTTGGCCAACATTATAAAACAAGAAAATTTGAGTAGTTCCAAAAATTATAGCCCCTTACGGTATCCTGGTGGTAAATCCTGTTTGTCTGGTTTTATCACTAGATTAGCGGATCTCAACGATTTAAGAGGAGGCGTTTACTGTGAGCTATATGCCGGAGGAGCGGGTGCGGCTTTGAATATGCTTTTCAAGAACATATTTGAACGAATACACATAAATGATGCAGACTATAGTATATATGCATTTTGGTATTCTATCTTGAACCATACAGAAGAGTTTATACAACGCATCGAAGATACTAATGTCACAATTGACGATTGGCACATACAGAAAAATATTTATCTGCAAGGTCGAGAAGCAAATATTGTCGACTTGGGTTTTTCTACTTTTTTTCTTAACAGGACAAATAGATCAGGTATAATATTTAAAGCAGGGCCAATAGGAGGATACAATCAAGACGGAAATTATAAAATTGACGTAAGATTCAATAAAGTTGATCTAATTGCACGCATTAGACAAATAGCATCCGTTAGAGAATACATTATTTTAACCAATGAGGATGCCGTAACTATTATAAGAAATATTGAAGCTTACTATCCTGATAATGAGAGGCTTTTTGTTTATTTAGACCCACCTTACTATAATAAAGGTAAGATGTTATATTTGAATAACTACGATCATTTTAATCATCAAACGCTTGCTGCCGCCGTTGAAAATCTAAATAATATCGGATGGCTTATATCATATGACAATGTTCCTCAAATACAGGAATTGTATGGGGAATACAGAATGTCATCTTTTGATCTGAATTATACGCTTCAGAATAAAAGATTTGGGAGTGAATTATTAGTTTTTTCTACAGATCTAAATATTCCTACAGAAATTCGTGTAAACAATCGAACAAGTGAATTGATATTATATTGATTTTTATGAATCAACAAATTACACAGATTGACCCTAAGATCTTATGTTTCGACGACCAGAATCCACGGATAGCCGAATTTAATATTGGGTAAGATTTTTCGGAAAGAGAAGTTATAGAAATTTTGTGGCACGTAATGGGGGTAGAAGAAATCGTATTGTCAACAAGGTAAGCGGTTTTTTTGAGCATGAACCTTTAATCGCCGTAAAAGAAGATAGAAAACTGATTGTTATTGAGGGAAATAAAAGGCTTGCGGCAATAAAATACATTCTAAATCCGGAAATAGCGGATTATATAGGAATAAACAAAAATGTCTTGTCTGTTTCTGAAGACATTAAACAATCCTTGGCGAATATTCCCGTAATTATTGTTGATCAAGGAAAAGATGCATGGAAATTTATTGGGTTTAAGCATATTAATGGCGCCGCTAAGTGGGGGAGTTATGCTAAGGCGCAGTATATATCATTAGTAAAAATTGAATATCAAATTTCATTAATTGCTGCTCAAATAGGTGACACACATAAAACCGTTCAAAAATTATATCAAGGTTTACAGGCAATAGAACAGCCAGATGCAATCGGTAAGTTCATCGCTTCGACATTAACGCTCCTAGGCTTTATTTTTCTCATCTATAAACCGGTCTGTCTTATGATGGCATTAAAGAATTTATAAAAATTAAGGATATTTCCGAAGAAACTGAAAATCCCTTTCCGAGCATAAGGAAGTCATTAAAAGACAACCTACCGAGAGCTAACGAAGCAGGTTTAGTCTTTGATCGGTTTGCAAGCTTGGTTAATTAGATTGTTTGTTCTCTTTTATATCAAGCAACACAATAAAAAAGGGGAAAAGGGAATCCCAAAATTTATTTAGAAAAGGAGGGTTTAAATAGTGCGCATCACTATTATGCACATATCCGTTTAAAACATCTAAACTTAATTCGTTTTCTGGATTTAACAATTTTTGTATTACGCTGGAAACCTTTGTGTTCGTTCGGAAGTGGGCCTTTAGAAATTCAATTCGTTTGCTTAATGTGATTTGTCTTAAGTTTGTTTTTCCATATGCTTCAACATCTTTAATTAGGCTTTCGCTTTCTAGATAAGTGAGCACTCCCAAGTCTAAAAATATTCTAATTGAGGCAGCTACAGAATTAGTATACTTTAAAGGAATTGTTTTAAGTTCGTTAAATAACTCCAAAAGTCGGAAGTTATCTGTCTGTAAAAAATAACAATCTAAGATTAACCTTGAGCGATTGGGATCATTTTTTAAATCTCTTTTTATTGGCTTTTCTGCAAGAATAGGATCTCCATCTGTAGCAACTTTATCTTCAATTGATACAGGTTGTTCATCTTCTGAATTTTTGTCAGCGTCTATTACGGCGTCATCACAATTATCTGTAGACGGTTTTACTTTAGGTAAGGATTCAAGAATTGAATCTAGTTTATCGGTAATACTTCTGGAATCAATTCGATTTTTATCTGTGACGGGCAAAAGCATGCCCTTTAGTAAATGTGCATATGCTTTAAGAAAGCTTGGACGGTCTTTAGTGATTTTTATATCACTTCCTACATATTCCAAGCCCCATTCTTCTTTCACTTTCTTTGTTCCAAAGAACCTTTCTAGTGAGGAGATAGGGAATCTATAAGATGATGCTCTTTCATATTCACTTTCTGATAATTCATTTTTGACCTCCTTGACTAATTCCTTGATTTTTAAAGTTCTAAGGATTGTTTCAAGGTCGCTTTCTTCTACTCCCGCTTGTGATCTTATTGTTTCAAGGTCACCGGAGTACTTATCATATAATATTGCCACCCATTTCTGTTGCTGTTCCCTTGCCCATCTTTTGTGCAAAGAAGAAGTACTATTTCTTTGAGATATATACCATTCTGCATGTTCAAAAGATGGAGCTATTGAAACCGGAATCTTTTCAAGACTTGCTTTGTCAATTTCAGCAGAAAGCTTAGTGAAAATGTTCTTAATACTTTTTGGAGCCTTGGCAGGCTCTAACAATAGTTTTAAAACTGCAATTCTTCGGTTGCCTTCCGCTACATAATACTTTTTATTGTTTACATCTTGCCATACAACTACTGGATCGGCAGGTATGAAGCTCTTCTTTACAATTGACTTTGCTAGATTTATGAAATCGGTTCTATCAGCTGTCGTTGAAGTCATTTCTTCAACAAATTCTTTCAGATGTGAATAAGTATTCTCTGGGTCAAGTCTAGGATTGTTGTGCCATAGTCGAAGATTAATTACGGATCTGGGAGATTTTTTTAGCAACCAATTATAGTCATTTTGCATAGAATTCTTTTATAAGCGAAACTTATCGATTCCTAAAATACAATGTTGAAACATAATACGTGAATATTTTGGATTTTTTTTTGTAAAAATGCTTCGAACAACGAAAGTTTATTATAAATCACTTCTTATTGAATTATTTTGTAGTAGAATCTTACATGGCTAATTTAGTGTTGTGATTGATTGTTATTGCTTGATTATTTAATCCATTATACGTAAATTTATACAGTAGTACTTGCAGCTATATTGTAGTGAAAAATTAGTGAGTAATTCGTGAGTCACTATCGGAAGAGCATAAACAACGTCATTTAAAGGCTGTTTAACATACATTTATAAAGACCCGTCCGGTCCCTAAGGCCTTGATCTGCCTTTGAGCTGGAATCAATTGAACTGGTAATGTTCAACAACTAAAGCTGCCGCTCCTAAAAGTTCTGCTTCCGTCGCAATCTCAGAGATTTCGATCGTGGTTTGCTCGGCTATTCTAAGTATACAAAATTCATTGATGGCCTGATGAATAGGAGGAAGGATCATTTTTCCTGCGATCGCCCCTCTTCCGCTGATGACTACCTTTTCCGGATTTATGATATGTAAAAGCATCGCTACGCCCTTGCCAAGTTGAAACGCCGCAGTGGACAGCAAAGATACAGCAAGTGGGTCGCCCTCACTGGCGGCAACTAAAAAGTGGTCAGCAGGATGTCTGCTGGTGTCTTTAAACATCCATTCCATGCTTGACTTTGCCCCGCCATCCAGTGCAGCCTGTGCCTTTTTTGCGATCACTGCCAGGGAAGTCTCTACTTCAATACAACCTCGCTTGCCACAAGAACACAAATCGTTACTCTTGGATAAGGGAATGTGACTAAACTCCCCACCGTATCCACTATGCCCCCTAAAGGGAACGCCGTTGATGATCATGCCTAAACCAGTTCCCCAGCCCACATTTAAAACCAGTATGTTATCTTTGTCCACACCTTTCCCAAACTTCAATTCGGCAAACGCGATCAAACTGGAGTCGTTGTCAATGTGCACCGGAATCTTAAATTGTTTAGTTAGATAATCTTTTAGATTGACATTTAACTTTTTGGTAATTATCGAAGGATATATTTTTTTTTCGCTATTTACAAAACCTGGAATTCCAATGCCAATACCTACTATATCATCAGAATTTAAATTGGATTGCTCAATGTTGGTTTTGATGAATTCGACAAGCTTACCGATGGTATCCGGATCATCGGATAGTTGAATGGCAAGGGTTTTTACGGGGATAATAACTGTCCGATCAAAAGCATAAACCGTCATTCGGGTGAACAATTGGTCGACAGCTACAGCAACTACATAAAGTTTTTTATTCGGATTTATTATATACATCGATGGCCGCCGACCGCCAGTTGATGGCGCATTGCCTTTTTCTAATAGGTATCCAGCTGAAACCAGTTCATTTACAATAGACGTAACTAGCGGTAGACTTTTTTTAACTAGTTTGCTCAATTCTAAAATTGGCAAATGCTTTTTATAATACAGACGTTTTAGCACCTCCGCTTTCAAATATAGGTTGTTCTTGGCTGTTAAGGACATTTCTTTTTGGAACATTAATCTTGGTTAGAGATTAAAAGTACGATTATCTTTTTAAAAACTTTAATAACAAAGAATTGTTAGTTGTGCTGTAAAAAAACATTGCTTTAAAAGTTATTCCGCTGAGCTAACACCAGGTGCCGTTTATGTTTTACTTTGAAGTAAAAAAAAGAGCAGATAACCGTAGTTTTTCTGCTCTTTCTGCACAAAGCCTTTTCTTTGTACGTATGTTCTTGTGTTCAAACGTAGATCCTGTTTCTGCTTACCGGACCTCCAGAGGACAGCATTTAATATCCAGGATTCGGAGTAAGGTTATTGTTTCCAGAAATAGCCTGAGTTGGTATTGGGAAACGGTTTAAATGCGCAAATCCTGAAGGTTGATGATCCCACCAAACACCGGTGGTAAACATCTTCCATCTTATCAGGTCGGTACGTCTTCTGCCTTCACCCAGAAATTCAATACTCCATTCATCCAGCATGCGGTTTGCATCAAGGTTAGCCACAGTAACCGGATTAGGATCTAAATTTGATGTAAAGTTTCGCTTTCTAACGGCATTGATCAGATCGGCAGCACCAAGTTTATCACCGGACCGCATTTTACATTCTGCAAGCATATAATAGATTTCCGTTAATCGGATAGCCGGATTATCTGCACCCCATCTTAAACTTTTGTCATTGTCTCCAGGAATTGGAACTTTAACGGGTCTAACTCCGGTATTTTCTTCTCCTTCGGACATTTTCGAAGGGAGCTGTGCAATTGATGGATACCTTTCTCCCGGACCTACCTCTGTAAAACGTCCCACTTGGTCAACAAAAACAAGGGGTTTATCTTTATACTCTTCTCCGCCATTGATGGCCGCACCTGCAGAGGTAAGGTGTGGGCCTATAATAAACATGCCCTCATAACGTCCGCCACCCAGATATTTGTAACTTTTTTTGCGAAGGTCTGTATCGTCAAATTTTTCATATGGCGATCCCAGTTTAAATTCTTGTTGATACAAGCTGCCGTCAGGTTTTCTGGAAGGAGTGAGGTGCCCTCCATTGTCGGCCCCTAAGTCCAGCCCAAAATATTGCCTTGTATTGTAATGGTAAAAGTTAGAATAGAACCAGTCGTATTGAAGTTTGTTAAACTCTGAAGGAATAGACCAGATAATCTCAGGCGATTTGTCGTTGGTAAACCCATGCGGGCCATTCCACGTGGCATCCAGGCTATAATCTCCATATTTTTTATCTATAATATCCTGGCAGATCAGCTTGCATTCCGCAAACATGTCTTTACCAATATAAGCTTCTGCATTGAAGTACAAACTAGCAAGCATGGCTGCTGCGCCAGCTTTGCGGATGGCGCCTTCTTCTTTGTCTCCCGCTTTTTTTGCCGGAAGTTTTTCTATGGCGTTTTTTAGCAGGGCTTCAATATGATTAAATGTTTCCTGGTCGGTACTGCGTGGTACAGCTTCTTTGTCCAGGGAGTCAAAGATTGGTAATCC
>JAPSHM010000360.1 GCA_031179845.1 Pedobacter sp. | reverse complement strand
TCCTACCCAACAATTGGTCTGGCAACTGGTACGCCTACAACTGAACAAGCTATTGAAGATTGGGCAGTACGTGGCCTTTTTTATCGTTTGAATTATATCTATAATAATCGGTATATTCTAGAACTGAACGGGCGTTATGATGGTAGTTCCCGCTTTCCGGCTGACAAACGCTGGGGCTTCTTTCCCTCTGCTTCGGCAGCATGGCGCCTGGATCAGGAAGCTTTCATGCAGGGTTTAAAGCCGGTGATCAGCAATTTTAAAATTCGTGGATCGTACGGTTCACTAGGTAATCAGGCCACATCCAACTATGGCTATGTTTCAACCTTTGCTCCGGAGGATTCCGATTATCTTTTCGATGGTTCACTTCCACTAACTGTTAATACACCAGGACTGGTTAGTCCAAATTATACCTGGGAAAAAGTGACTACCGGAAACCTTGGTGCCGATATTGGTCTCTTTGATAACAAGTTAAATTTAACATTTGACATTTATGAACGCAATACCAAGGGAATGTTGTCGAGCGGCCGCGAACTTCCGGGCGTTTTAGGGGCAAGCGAACCAAGAGAAAATGCGGCGGACTTACGTAACCGAGGTTGGGAGCTTTCAGTAGCCTACCAAACCAATTTCAAAACCGGTTCAGATCCTATTAACTTCAATGCTCGCTTCCTTTTGGCCGATAGTCGCTCTGTAATTACCAGATTCCAGAATCCCAATCAGAACTTAACGGCATACCGTGAGAAAATGGAACTTGGAGAGATCTGGGGTTTAACAAGTGATGGTTTATTCCAGAATCAAGCCGAAATTGATGCGCTTGATCAGTCGTCAATCGTTCCATGGGATGCCCTTGCTATCGTTCCGGGATGGCCAAAATACATCGATCAGGATGGAAATGGAAAAATTGAAACCGGTCTGACCGCTGCTGATGCGAAAGATTTATCTGTAATAGGTAATACCTCTCCACGGTTCAACTTTGGCCTTGATCTAAATGGCAGCTGGAAAGGATTTGATGTAAGAGCATTTTTTCAAGGCGTAGCGAAACAAGATTATTACCCACTTGATTATCTTTATTGGGGATTCTACCAACAGCCTTATGGCGGTGGCTATTCTCATTTGTTAGATTTTTATCGCCCAAACTCGGATAGTCCGACCGACATGGCTAAACACTCACAGGCTTATATCAACGCAGGTCTGGCGAATCAAAATTTAAATTCAAAATATCCTATTCTTCAATCCTGGCTTGCAGACGTAAACGTAGGTACTAAAATCGGGGATGCGAAGGGGCTGGGAATCCCTCAAACGGGCTATATGTTGAACGGCGCCTATTTGCGATTTAAAAATCTGACCATTGGATACACCATTCCTGCTTCCATTACCAAGAAACTGCATGTGTCAAATGTGAGGTTCTACGCCAGCGGTGAAAATATTTTCGAATGGTCTGCACTAAAGAAACATTATGATCCTGAAGCGATCAATGGAAATGTAGGTATTGACCCTTCTGTAAACACAGAGCGTGAGAAGGCAAACGGCTATGCTTATCCTTTTCAACGACGGTACTCCATTGGTATGAATGTTAACTTTTAAATCTTGATAGAATGAAATTCTTAAATAAATATATAATAGGTGTTGCACTGGCAACGATCAGCCTGAGTGCCTGTAAAAAAGATTTTTTAGACAGACAACCGCAAACGGGAATAGGTAGCGAAAATTTTTTCAATAACGAGCAGGACTTGAAGTTGTATGTGAGCAACTTATATGACTTTCCAGGGGTAGGGATCTTCAATAATGATGGGGCAACCGATAATGCCGCAACTACCGGTTTCGCGGAAATGAAAACGATGATGATTGGCACCCCATCCCCTTCAACGATCAACGATGGTTGGGACTGGGCGCAATTACGCAGAGTGAACTATTTTCTGGTTAATTTCAAGAAAGCTCCACTAAGCAGTGAGACTCTCAATCATTATGAAGGCATTGCAAGATTTTTCAGAGCCAGATTTTATGTAGAAAAAGTGAAACGTTATTCTGATGTGCCTTGGTACAGCGAACCGATCAACACGAATGACGATGAACTGTTGATGAAAGGTCGTGATCCACGCGCCTTCATTGTAGACAAAATTATGGAAGATTTTGCATTCGCTGCTGAGCATGTGAAAGAAGCATCTGAGTCAGGAGCTGTTAATCGCTGGATCGTTAAAGGTTACCAAGCAAATTTTGCGCTTTATGAGGGTACTACCAGACGGTACCGTAAGGAACTTGAACTCAGCAATACTGCAGAAAAATATCTGCAACTCGCTCGCGATGTGTCCAGTGAAATCATGAAAAGCGGCAAATACAGTGTTTATACTACAGGTAAACCCGCTGAGGATTATTCGAATTTATTTATACAGGCAGACCTGAAAGGAAATCCAGAAGTGATGCTTGCTGTATATAACGAAAGTGGTCTCCGTAACAGCGGCTGGAACGAAACGGTATTTGGAAATTATGAAGTGTCGCCAGCTAAGGACCTTTTGCAGGACTATCTTATGAAAGATGGATCTTACTATACCAGTCAGGCTGGTTATCAAACTTTCTCTTTTGTAAAGGAATTTGAAAACCGCGATCCACGGTTAAGTCAGACTTATGCGGCGCCTGGGTTTAACCTGATCAACACCGATACCTATTCTCAGGGAGGCGGTATCTACGTACAGCAACTTGGAAAGAGATTTACAGGATATCATCAGGTAAAAAGTTTCATCAATGACAAATCCAATACGGTGATGGAGTCGGTTGACGTCCCGGTACTTCGTTATGCGGAAATTCTTCTTAATTATGCTGAGGCAAAAGCAGAACTGGGTGAACTTACTCAAGGTGACCTTGATATCAGTATTAATTTACTTCGTAGTCGCGTAGGTATGGTTCATATGCCATTGACCCCTATGATTGATCCCGTTCAGCTGGCGAAATATCCAGGTTTATCCAGTCCGCAGTTAAGTGCATTATTGGAGATCCGTCGTGAACGCCGGATTGAGCTCGCTTTGGAAGGTTATAGATTTGACGATCTGATGCGATGGAATGCGGGAAACCTGCTGGAAAAAGAACAGGAAGGAATCTATTTTTCGGGGCTTGGCAAACATGACCTTACGGGAGACGGCGTGCCGGATTTGATTCTGCTGTCGAAAAGCCAGTCGATTCCAGCAGTAAAAGAAAAGAATTCACTTGGGAAAGATCTATTATATTATCGTGTCGGTTTGGTAGGCGTTGAAGATGCCGGCGTATATTTGAAAAGTGAAACGGGAGGAACCGTGCAGACCAGTGCTGATAACGGGACTTTTATTGCACCTAAATATTATTACAGACCTATACCACAAGGCCAGGTTCAGCTGAACCCGAATCTTAAACAAATATTTAATTGGTAACCGGATAAAATACTGAGAACATGAAGAAAATATTAATTGTTGTCCTGTATACATGCTTTAGCGTGGTGGTATTTGCCCAGAAAAAGAAAGCTGTGTATATTATTGTTGATGGCGTTTCAAAAGATGTACTTGCAAAGTTAGCTACGCCTAATCTAGACGAAATTGCAAAGGCCGGCACATTGATAGGTGCCAATCAGGGAGGGGACCGCGGACAGTACAGTCAAAC
>JAPSHM010000081.1 GCA_031179845.1 Pedobacter sp. | reverse complement strand
GCTTGCTCCAAAACCTCCATGCCGTCCATGCGGTTCATTTTAATGTCACATAGAACCAGATCAAATTTTTTCTTTTTGATGAGTTCTAACCCCTCTACACCATTATCGATATCTTCAACTTCGTAATTTTCGTATTCTAAAATTTCCCTGAGCGTATTTCTTATTGCCCGTTCGTCATCAATTATCAATAATTTTGCCATATATCTACTACTCATTTTGTGTTTGGCTACTAATATAATTTATATTATCAATAACCTATTTATAAAATAAAAAAATGCAAGCCTGTAAGCCGGGTTCTGTGCCTGATGAATCAGGTTTCTACCATTAATCTACTATAAATGTTGCCATTTATCTCTAACGACCTACCCGCTAACCTCGGACGAGCAGCCCTACATGCGTTAGCCTATTTGGTCTTTCAACTCCCGGGGTTTACCACTTTTCCGGTCGCCCGGAAAAATCGTGAGCTCTTACCTCACGTTTTCAACCTTACCTGTGCCCAAAGGCCATCGGCGGTATATTTTCTGTGGCACTTTCCATAATTCAGATATTCATTCCTGAACCTCTTCCCGTTAGGAAGCGAGATGCTCTGTGTTGCCCGGACTTTCCTCTTTTCCAATAAATCAGAACAGCGGTAGAACAGCTTGCATTTTTCACAAAGATACAAAAATGAGCGCTTACTAATTCAAAGAGATTTCTTACTTAAACATTAGCTTTAACTGTTTGACCAGGTTGGCTAAATATAAATTTACTTGTTAGATCTCCGTTTGAAATTAATACATTTACGCTTTTTATAAACCTTATTAACCAAGCTAAGATCATGAGTAATTCATCCGACGAATCAATAAGCCACAATGTATATTTTGAAGGGAAAGTTCAAAGCCTTGGACTAACTACAGCAAAAGGCAAAGCCACCCTTGGTGTAATGAAGAAAGGCATGTATACATTTACCACTTCTTCCCCTGAGGTCATGGTGATCGTTGAAGGCAGTATGCAAGTAAGACTAGAGAATGGTTTGTTTATAAACTATACTGCTAAGAATGAATTTACAGTGCCAGGTGGTTCTTCATTTGACGTAGTTTGCGATGATGATGTGGCGTATTTGTGCTACTATGGCTAATTTTACCACTAATTAGAAAATCCTTCTGCTCAAGTGCTGTTGGTCCATCTCGTTGATACTTATAGCTTTACGCAGAAATTTTTAGGAACTATTATTCTATTGAAAATCATTCTAAATAAATCATTATAGTTCTAGGATAATTAAAAGCTATTTGTTTACTTTGCATCATTATTTATAATTGATCTTAATAAACAAATGCGAAGACACTTACTTACTATTTTTTTAATGCTTTTCTTCAGCGCCGCGGCACTGGCACAACAACTTGGAAGTGTAAGAGGAAGAGTGACTACTGCCGACGGGAAAGTTGCCAGTAACGTTTCAGTAAAACTACAGGGTACAAATTTCGGTGCGGTTACAGATGACGAAGGGAAGTATTCCATTCGTAAAGTGCCAGCGGGGAACTACACTTTAGTCGTTTCTGCAGTTGGCTTGTTTCCTAAAGAAAAACAAATTGATGTACTGGGTAAAGCTGTAGTCA
The DNA here is from genome assembly GCA_031179845.1 of Pedobacter sp. Taxonomy (GTDB): domain Bacteria; phylum Bacteroidota; class Bacteroidia; order Sphingobacteriales; family Sphingobacteriaceae; genus Pedobacter. Next base: position 11,807 of record JAPSHM010000081.1, on the reverse strand, counting down.
TTGCTGATTTTTCATTGAATGAAAATCAGTCGCAATTAGATGACGTGCAGATATCTACCAATAGAAAAAAGTTTAAAGTAGATAAAGTCTCACCTTCATTGAGGTTGCAGTCGCCATTAATTGAAGTTCCTCAAAACATACGTGTTGTGACTTCTGCTTTATTGGCCGATCAAACCGTGTTTGACATCGTAGATGGTGTAACACGTAACGTATCAGGTACAGTCAGAACGGGACATTGGGACGCGCAATATGCTAACATCTCTACTCGTGGAACATCGATCCCTGCTTTTCGTAACGGTATGAATCTGAAAACCCCCTGGGGCCCACTGGCTGATGATGCTGCTACGATCGAACGTATTGAATTTATCAAAGGCCCTTCCGGCTTTATGATGGCCAATGGCGAACCTGGAGGGATCTATAATATTGTGACTAAAAAACCTACAGGTGAAAATCACGGCTCAGTAACGCTTGCAGCTGGCGGCTTCGGATTAGGTCGGGCTGCAATAGACCTGGACGGTAAACTTTCTGAAGACGGGAAACTATTGTATCGATTAAACGTAGCGACCCAAGCGAAAAACAGTTACAATAAGTACAACTATACAGATAAATTTGTAATTGCTCCGGTTGTTAGCTACGAGATCGACAGCAATACCAAGTTTACTTTAGAATATACCACACAGCATGTGGAAGCCTTGACGCTCGGCACTTACGGATTTTCGCCTAAAGGTTATGGGGATACAGATCCCAGCTTCTTCATGGGTAACCCATCAATAGATCCAAATAAATTATCTGACCATAACGTAACACTTTATTTCAACCACCGACTGGGCAATACCTGGAAACTAAATGCCCAGGTTGCTTACCTGAATTACGCGTTGGAAGGCAATGGGTTATGGCCGTCAGCTATGGCAGCAAATGGTGATATGCGCCGCAACATTAACATCAGTGATGAGCTGGCGATCAACAAGAATGCACAATTTAACATTATGGGTGATGTGAAAACGGGTTCTGTCATTCACAGATTAATCGGGGGAGTAGATATGGGCTTGTTGAAAACCTGGGGTGATTTCTCAAGTAGCGGGAACATTGATTTGCGACTGGCTAATAATGCGCCATTTAATATTTATAATCCTGTTTATGGTGCTTTAGAGAATAATCCAGTGTTCGACCGCTCTAAAAGTATCAGGGCCCGTTCAGACGCCAGGTATTCGAATGAATTATCCTATACTGGTGTTTACCTACAAGATGAAGCCCGTTTCCTGGACGAAAAATTGCGTTTGACGGGAGCTGTGCGCTTTACCCACGCTGTAACTGTTGGAAGGACCAATAGTACTCAGGTTTCTGACAATGTATTTAGTCCAAGGGTAGGATTGAGCTATTCTATACTTAAAGATTTTTCTGCTTATACATTATACGATCAAAGCTTTTTACCAACCGCCGGACAGACCTTTGAAGGAGAATCATTCAAACCGATCAGAGGAAATAACATTGAATTCGGTTTGAAGAAAGACTTCTTTGATGGCAAATGGAATGCGACTGCTGCGGTCTACAAGATCAATAAAACAAACGTGCTTACCGCTGATCCGAGGATTGGACAGCAGGCGATGGCACCGGATGGAACAATGCAAGTGGTGCCAACAGGTACAAATGTTCAACTTGGTGAACAGGAATTTACGGGCTTCGAACTGGATATTACTGGTGAAGTCCTGAGCGGGCTAAATGTGGTCCTAAACTATGCCTACACCGATGCGAAAACCATTAAAGATCTTAATCCAGATCCTGCCCAAAATCAAACCGGTGCGTATGTAGGAAACTCGGTTAGACACATCACTAATGGTTGGTTGTCTTATCGCCTGAAAAGACCAGGGTTTTTCTTAAATGGGTTTGGGCTGACCGGTGGGTATCAATTGCAGTTGGATCGTTTTTCCGGAAGAAATGCGAGAACAGCGAACTTACCTGATTACATTCGTTTTGATGCCGGGGCGTCCTATGAAAAAGGAAAATTCTCCTTATCAGTATTGGTTAACAACCTACTCGATCGCAGGTTGCTTACACAAGGATCTTTAACAACGATAGATCCGGCAAAAGTAACCCCAACAAACGTGGACTATTATACTTACATCTACGATATGCCAAGAAATGCAAGAGTATCCTTAACCTATCGGTTTAAATAAAAAAACCTAAAAGTTACCCTACCTCGATCTATCACAAAAACTTTAAGACAATGGTACCCGAAAATCAAAAATCACCAATTAGAAAAAAGCGCAAAGATTCGACTTTCAGCAGGATCAATAAATGGCTCCATCTTTGGCTGGGCTTAGCTTCGGGTATCATTGTATGCATTGTTTGCCTCACCGGATGTATTTGGGTGTTTAATGCAGAGATTACTGCTTTATTGGAGCCGGAAACAACAGTTGAGTGGCAGGATAAACAGGTCGTATCTCCAGGTCAATTATCAGCTCTTGTAGCACGTGATTTTCCCGACAAACTGCCAGCATTTGCCAACTATCAACAAGGGCGGGTCATCTATTTGAATTTAAAAGATAAAATTGAAAAGGATAAGACCCAGAAAGGTGGCAGACGAGGGGGAGGGACTACGCTCAAAATTAATCCATACACAGGGGAGCTGATTGGAAAAGATGTATTGAAAAAGGGAGAGACAGATTTTTTTAGGTTTATTTTGAACGGACATCGTTTTTTATGGATGCCTCCTGCAATTGGACGACCAATTGTTAATTATGGCACCCTGGTATTCGTCGTACTATTGATCACCGGGTTAATCTGGTGGTATCCGAAAAAGTGGAACAATTCAACCCGTGACAAGAGCTTTAAGATCAAGTGGACGGCATCTTTCAAAAGGGTCAACCTGGATCTTCACAATGTGCTTGGATTTTATTCGCTCTTATTTTTACTTGCAATTGCGCTTAGCGGCATGGTATACGGCATTAAGTGGTACAGTGAAGGCTTGTATTGGGTAACTTCCGGAGGAACACCATTGACAGATTTTAAGCGTTTTGAATCTGATTCACTTCAGGTGAATAAATTCTATACACCCGAGCAGGCTATGGATCTGGCCTGGAACAAAGTGATCGCAAAACATCCAAAGTCTGAAGGTTTTTTTTATAATTTCCCCGATACATCGAACGCTAAAGCAGCTATCGGCATTACGGTATATCCAAATTCCGGGCAGTTCTACAACTTCCGGGCGTACAATTTTGATCAGCATACCCTGGCTCAATTAACAAGGGATGACGTGTACAACGGAGCTTATGAAACTGCGGGGTTTGGGACAAAACTGCGTAGAATGAATTACGACATCCATATCGGTAGCATCCTGGGCTTTCCTGGAAAAGTGATGGCTTTCCTCGCTTCGTTGATTGGGGCAAGCTTACCCATTACCGGCTTTTTAGTTTGGTATGGAAGAAAGTTTAAAAAGAAAGGTTTTGATAAACGGACAAGTGTTTCTGCTGATGCTAACGAACAAGAAAATGTATTGAAGCAGGAAGAATTGTTAACGGAGTAGTCGGTTCCTAGTTGAGCCTAAGCTATTTACAACGCTTTAGATCTGCTGCAACATCTTTTGGGGTAAACATGCCCAGCTTATTGCCGAAGGAGTTTCCGATATAGACCAATAATTGTGCAATATCAATATCATACAGTTCTGGAAAAGCTGGCATATTTCCTTGATAGGGCTGCCCGTTTATGACAATACTATCTTTCATTCCATTTTTAATGATGCAAGCCAGTTTCTGCCTGTTCTCTTTGAAAAACACAGTATCCGTTAGTGGTGGACTAAGTTCAGCAAGTCCTTCCCCCTTACTGCCATGACAATTCTGGCAGTGTTTGATATACAGATCACGACCGTTTACATAGTAAACATCCTGTTTGATCTCTCCAGCATTCTGACAGGAATAGATCATAGAGGTAAGGGAGGCGAACAATAAGGAACTGATCAATATTTTACGCATTCTTATTTTTTAGACTCTGCCAGCAAAACTGGAATATCTTTCATCAATTGAGCAACTTGTTTGGTATCTGTGCCGTCATAGGCGCCACGGATGCGTTTTTGTTGATCGATCAAAACCAGCCATCCCTGATGGATATACCCTTCTTTTGCGGTGCTGTCTTCGATAACCGCAACCAAATAGTCTTTTTCTGCAATATGGTATATGCTGTCCTTAGTACCATACACGAATTGCCATCTGCCGTCATCAACGCCTAGTTTCTGCGCATACTTTTTTAATACAGATGGTTTATCATATTTGAAGTCGATGGTATGGGAAAGGTACATTACCTCTGGATTGTCCTTATATTTTTCAAAGATCTCTTTCATATTCCTATGCATAGTAGGACAAATGGTGGTGCAGGAGGTGAAAAAGAAATCAGCTATATAGATTTTGCCGCGGAATTCATCCTGGGTAATGACAACGCTATCCTGGTTTAAAAAACTGAATGGGGGAATGGTTTTATATACAGTATCAACAACACTTGATCCGTCCGGGTTTTTAATGACCTCCGCGGTTCTGGGGCCTAATATTGGAAGTTTTTTTTCACCCTGACAGGATGATATAAAAAATGCAGCGGCGATTAACAGGGTTATGGAGTAAGTCGATCTCATCGTTTTTAGGGTACTTTATCAAAAAACACAAAGTTATTACTTCAGCTAGATTTAGTGCCAAGCTTATGTAATAATTTAAACCTTATCACTAAAGTTCCTGAAATTTTGTGTTATACACTATGCTGTTCTAATTACCTGAAAAGTTCAGATCAGATCTATATTATCGGCTTTCGGTGTGTTCGATCGTGCTGCCGCCTTTATCTCAGCGGAAATCAGATATAGGTGAACCGTTCATTGTGTAGCATGGAGGAAGATTTTGAAAGTTTGCTTTTGCGGTATTCCTGGAAAGGAACCTCACGGCCCTCTATAGAAAACTCGAAGGAGAAGCTTGCCGCATTGGCTGCCGCCAGGTCTAAAAACAATTTCATTTCCGTCCTGTTATTATTTTAGTTAACAACCTATAATAATAGCTAGACAATGGAGGAACCATTTAATATCAAGATTGGGTACGGTGAAAAGGAAGTGACGCTGACGATATTACCTGTTAAAGACAATTATTTCAAGGTGATCTATTTTGGTAAAGTGATGGGGGCGGTGTGCTTCAATGGCGAAGAATGGGATTTGATAGAGAAACAGGACGTCGAAGCTGGCGATCTGCCATTGTATAAGCCCGAACTTAACGGAGAACGACTAGAAGTCGTGTTAGATCAACTCACAGTAGATGCTATTGGCGAGGAGATCGAATTGCAAGACATGGATGAAGAGTGATTGTTAAGAAAACTCCCGGAAAAGTAACGAATTAAATTCCTAATAGACCTAAGAAATGAAGAAAGCGCACCCTAAAGCTGCTACAGAGGCAGCCTTTGATAAGAAACAGGCTGAACAGCCGGAAAACGAGAAAACAAGTCAACTTGAGTCGCATGTCGCGGATAGTTCAGAAGAAGTCATGACCACCAATCATGGTGTCAAAATCAATGATGATCAGAATTCATTAAAATCCGGTGACCGTGGAGCTACGTTACTGGAAGATTTTATTCTTAGAGAAAAGATCACCCATTTCGACCATGAACGCATACCTGAACGGATTGTGCATGCGCGTGGCTCAGGCGCGCATGGTGTATTCAAACTCTATGAATCACAATCAAAATTTACAAAAGCACATTTTTTGAATGATGTGGCTGCGGAGACACCTGTATTTGTTCGGTTTTCTACAGTTGCAGGGTCGAGGGGTTCTACCGATCTCGCGAGGGATGTTCGTGGATTTGCCGTAAAATTTTATACCCAGGAAGGAAACTTTGATCTCGTGGGTAATAATATGCCTGTCTTCTTTATTCAGGATGCAATTAAATTTCCTGACCTGGTTCACGCGGTTAAGCCTGAACCTGATAATGAAATTCCACAAGCTGCTTCAGCCCATGATACGTTTTGGGATTTCATCTCTTTAATGCCTGAGTCGGCCCATATGATCATGTGGCTGATGAGCGACCGTGCCGTACCAAGAAGTTACCGGATGATGGAAGGTTTTGGTGTGCATACTTTTCGTCTGATCAATAAAGCGGGCGAAGCGTGTTTTGTTAAATTTCACTGGAAGCCACTATTGGGTGTCCATTCGGTAGCCTGGGATGAGGCCCAGAATATTTCTGGTAAAGATCCCGATTTTCATAGAAGAGATCTGTGGGATGCAATTGAGTCAGGAGCATTTCCGGAATGGGAGCTCGGCCTTCAGATCATTCCTGAGGAAGACGAATTTAAATATGGGTTTGACCTGTTAGATCCGACGAAGCTGATTCCCGAAGAACTTGTTCCAGTAGAGCGGGTTGGCAAGATGACCCTGAACCGAAATCCTGAAAATTTCTTTGCCGAAACCGAACAGGTTGCTTTTCATGTTGGTCACATTGTGCCCGGAATAGATTTTACTAATGACCCTTTGATGCAGGGAAGGTTGTTCTCCTATACCGATACGCAGCTCATCCGACTTGGCGGACCAAATTTCCATGAGATTCCAATTAACAGGCCGGTAATTCCGGTGCATAATAACCAGAGAGATGGATATATGCGGCAAACGATCAATAGAGGTAAGACAAGCTACGGTCCGAATTCCCTTTTAAATAATGATCCGCAACAAGTTAAAGAATCGGATGGCGGCTTTACCAGTTATACTGAAAGAATAGACGCAAAGAAAGTGCGAGCAAGAAGTAAAAGCTTTTTCGACCACTTTAGCCAGGCAAAGCTATTCTTTAACAGTCAGACTAAACCGGAAAAAGATCACCTGATCAATGCCTTGTGCTTTGAGCTCGGAAAGGTGAAAACGGTGGCGATCCGGGAACGCATGTTGGGGGTTTTAGCCAGAATCGACCAGTCGCTAGCCAGTCAGGTAGCATTTGGTCTTGGGCTGACGGTGCCGAAAGAACCGGAATATCCTATGAACAAGAGTATACCGGCAGACGGAGATCCGGCAGATTTCGAGTCCCTGGAAGTTAAAACTTCTTTGAAATCATCCGCGGCGTTAAGTATGGCAGACACGGTGAAAGATAACATTAAGACCCGTAAAATAGCCATACTTGCCTCAAATGGGGTTGATGGCAAGTCTTTAGCTGCAGTCCGCGCCACACTTGAAGCAGAAGGAGCAATAACAGAAATTATTGCACCAAGACTTGGAGAGATTACGACAGACACTAAACTCAAGATCCCGGTAGATCAAAGTTTTCTAACTGCAGCCTCCGTATTATTTGATGCGGTTTATGTCCCCGGAGGAGATCATAGTGTAGCGGAAATCATGGCTGAACCCAATGCGCTGCACTTCTTAAATGAAGCCTATAAACATTGTAAGGCAATAGCCGCGGATAAAAGTGCACAAGAGATCTTTGATTTCACTTATTTTAGCAAAAAGGTGTCAAAAATTACGGATGATGAAGCAGCAGTGAATGAAGGGCTAATTGTAAACAGCGATCCGACGAAACTAGCAGCACAGTTCGTTAAAGCGATCGCGCAACATCGGTTTTGGGCTCGGGAGCCCGAAAGAAAGGTTCCTGCATAATCGGCAATTTAAATTCCTATGAGATGTAAATCAAAATCCCTGCCATATGAGAGCCCCCAATTTGCAAATTGGGGGCTCTCTATATATATATTAGGCGATTAATGTTGATCCAGTATAGTGATCGCGTCCGCATTTCCCTGCTGCGCTGCCAGATCATAAACGGTTAATCCTCGGATATCAAGTAAACGCTTATCAGCGCCTGAGATTAAAAGTAATCTGAGCAGATCATGCCTGCCAAACATTGCAGCGAACATCAGCGCTGTGCCTCCATTTCCATGTTGAAGGTCAATCTCAGCTCCACGATCAATCAATAATTGAGCGATCTCCTGGTAGCCTTTGAATGCCACGCCCATTAAAGCAGTATTACCGCCATTGTCCTGAGCATTAACATCGGCTCCATTCTCGAGTAAGAACTTCGCTGCTTCAATCTGGTTGTTGTAACAAGCGATAATTAGCGGTGTATAACCTTTTTCATCCCTTGTATTTACGTCTGCACCTTGAAGGATGAGTTCTTTCAGGACTTCCATATTTCCAAGTCGTGCTGCGTGTATGATCACATTAGATAGATTTATCATAGCTTTTTATTTAATAAAACAACTGAATCTAAAGATGGTTTGATGCTATAGGGAAGTATCTAATATAAGGTTTTCTAACCGCAATTTTAGGAGGAATTGAGATTTGCTTTTTGAAGATTGCCAAAAGACAGTTTTTTAACATACATTTGCGGAAATAGGTTCTTTACTTTATTTCTTTATCAACCGATAATGGTTTTACTTAATTGTAGATTAATAGGGAATCGTGTGTAAATCACGAGCTGTCGCGCAACTGTAAGTAACATACAAAGTTTTTGCCCTTAGAATATCCACTGTTTCTTTTATGGAATGGGAAGGATGGCAAAAATGTTACAAGTCAGGAGACCTGCCTTTATCGAATTGACAATGCTTTCGCGATAAAAGGCAGGGGTTAAGTTGATGCATTTTTACATTTTTTCGTCAGGAAAGATGTGCAGCTGCATTTTTGTTTTTCCTTATCTTTTTTATCCATCGCATTGCGAAGTTCAGCAAAAGAGCTTTTAACTGATTTTTTCATCAACTAAAAAGCAAGAAAGATGCTAACAAACAATCTGGGCTACCCGCGTATTGGTAGTAAAAGAGAACTCAAAAAAGCCTGCGAACACTATTGGTCAGGCCATTCATCCATTCAAAATCTTGTTCAAACGGGCAGGGACATCCGCAAGCAGAACTGGGAGCTGCAAAAAGCGGCAGGGATCGATCTGATTCCTTCAAATGATTTTTCATTCTATGATCAAGTGCTGGACCTTTCCCTAACCGTAGGTGCCATTCCAAAGCGATACCATGAAGTGATTTTGAACAAAGGGAATTCGGAACTCGACCTTTATTTTGCAATGGCAAGAGGTTATCAGAAAGATGGATTGGACATCACCGCCATGGAAATGACCAAATGGTTTGATACCAATTATCATTATATAGTACCGGAATTTTTGAAAGATCAGCAGTTTAAACTATTTTCTACCAAGCTGCTGGACGAATACAATGAGGGCTTAAGATTGGGAATAAAGACCAAACCTGTAGTTATCGGCCCTGTTTCCTACTTATTATTGGGCAAAGAGAAAGAAAATGGATTTGATAGGATAGACCTGGTTAAAAACCTTTTCCCGGTATATATCGAGCTGCTTAAAAAACTGGAAGAACAACATGTGGAATGGGTACAGTTTGATGAACCTTTTCTGGCTTTGGACTTAACGGAAAAGGATAAAGCGGCATTTAAGTACGTATATAGCGAACTTAAGAAACAGTTTCCGAAACTAAAGATATTACTGACTACGTATTTTGGTGCATTACAGGACAATTGTGACTTGGCAGTTTCTTTACCGGTGCATGCGCTCCACATTGATCTGATCCGTAACCCCGAACAGTTGAGCCACGTTTTAACGCAAACTCCTGCACATATGTGCTTATCTGTTGGTGTAGTTGATGGCCGTAACATTTGGAAAAACGACTATGATGCTTCATTGGCTCTGATTGCATCAGCAGTTGATCAATTGGGTGCCAACAGGGTGATGATAAGCCCTTCATGCTCATTGATTCACTCACCTTGTGATTTGGAACTGGAAACAAATGATGCGGTGTTGACACCAGAGATTAAACAATGGCTTTCTTTTGCCAAACAAAAGATCGAGGAGGTCGTTACTTTAGCGCAACTGGCAAATGCTCAGGATGAGGCATTGCCAAAATTGAAACTGAATCGGGAATCCAACGCAAAGCGAAGAACATCTGCTTTAATTCATAATCCTGTAGTAAAACAACGTGTCGCAGGTATTGCTGTAAGCGATGACCAGAGAAGCAATCCCTTCCCGGTTCGTCGGACCCTACAATCAGATTCGCTAAATCTTCCCCTTTTTCCGACGACAACCATAGGCTCCTTTCCGCAGACTGCGGAAGTGCGCAGCTGGAGGGCAAAATTTAAAAATGGCGAGCTAACGCTGGAAGAGTATGATGCACTGATCCAAAAGGAAACCGAAGAAACGATTCGTTTTCAGGAAGATGCCGGAATCGATGTGTTGGTTCATGGAGAGTTCGAACGAAATGATATGGTTGAGTATTTTGGCGAACAGCTGGCAGGATTTACATTTACCAGAAACGGCTGGGTACAAAGTTATGGCAGCCGCTGTGTAAAGCCACCGGTAATTTATGGAGATGTACACCGCCCGGAAGCGATGACGGTTAGATGGGCGGCCTATGCCCAATCCTTAACCAGGAAATGGGTAAAAGGGATGCTTACAGGACCAGTTACCATTTTACAATGGTCGTTTGTCCGTAATGACCAGCCACGTTCAGAAACCTGTACGCAAATTGCATTGGCGATCAGAGATGAAGTGATCGATCTGGAAGACGCAGGAATAAAAATCATACAAATTGATGAGCCCGCTATAAGAGAGGGTTTGCCGTTGCGTAAGGCAGACTGGCAGGCATACCTGGAATGGGCCGTTCGTGCTTTTAGGATCTCGGCTAGTGGGGTTAGTGATGACACGCAGATCCATACGCATATGTGTTACTCTGAATTTAACGACATCATTCAGAATATTGCCGACATGGATGCCGATGTGATCACAATTGAATGTTCCCGCTCGCAAATGGAGTTGCTTGATGCATTTGCTGACTTCAAATATCCCAATGAGATCGGACCGGGCGTGTATGACATCCATTCACCTCGCGTACCAACGAAATCGGAAATGGTCTTCCTATTGGAAAAAGCTATAAAAGTAATCCCGGCAGCACAGCTTTGGGTGAATCCTGACTGTGGTTTGAAGACCAGACATTGGGTAGAAACAAAGAAAGCTTTGATAGAAATGGTCGCTGCTGCAAAAGTACTGCGGGAATCTGTAGAAGAAGCTGTAACTTTGTAAAAAAAAAGGCAGGTGCCATGCCTGCCTTTTTTACAGAATTACGTACGCACAAATGAGAATAAGGAAAAATGCGGTGATTACCGCGGTTGGAGGTTATGTTCCGGATACGGTTTTAAGTAACGTTGACCTTGAAAAAATGGTGGATACTAACAGCGACTGGATCGTAGCAAGGACGGGTATTAAAGAACGAAGAATTGTAAACGATCCGGAAATTGCTACTTCAGATATGGCTACCTACGCGCTGAGACGACTTTTAGAGGATGGAGATGTTGACCCTGATGAGATTGATTGTGTAATTTTGTCGACCTCTACACCTGATTATGTAATGGTCAGTACCGCAAGCATGGTGTGTGAGAAAGTGGGCTTAAAAAATGCCTGGGGAATTGATACCAATGCGGCATGCAGCGGTTTTTTATATGCCTTGACGCTTGGTGCCAGTATGATCGAAAGTGGTCGCTGTAAAAAAGTGATCGTTATTGGAGCGGATAAGAACAGTTCCATCATAAATTATACCGATCGCAATACTTGTATTCTCTTTGGAGACGGTGCAGGAGCAGTGTTATTGGAGCAAACCGAAGAACCGGTAGGTTTAATGGATAGCTTTTTCAGAACAGATGGCACTGGAAAGGAAAATTTAATCGTTACCGCGGGTGGTTCTAAATTCCCTGCATCACAGACTACATTAGATGAGCGGCTCCATTATGTCCGTCAGGATGGAAGGGTCGTGTTCAAAGCGGCTATTCAGGGAATGACTGATACTTGTAATGAAGTGCTAAAGTCTAACG
>JAPSHM010000080.1:9016-13451 GCA_031179845.1 Pedobacter sp. | reverse complement strand
CAGGCGGAATTCAAGGTGGCATTACCAACGGAATGGAGATTAATTTCACAGTAGCTTTCAAGCCGGTAGCCACAATTATGCACGACCAGCAGACGATCAACGCTGCAGGAGAAGCGGCAGAAATCAAAGGCAAGGGTAGACATGATCCTTGCGTGGTACCAAGAGCAGTGGTTATAGTAGAAGCGATGGCGGCCCTTGTACTCGCGGATCATTTACTAAGAAACAGAACCGCAAAGTTATAGTACAAAATCTTTTCAATGCAAAAAGCCGTGCCTGGATAACCATGCACGGCTTTTTCTATGTTAATACTACTAATTAATAGATCGATGGATATTTACCAGGATTACTCTCGTTCATCATACTGTAAACTGTTTCAATTACATCGTCCACTGATGGCTTGCTGAAATAATCACCATCCGACCCATATGGAGGGCGATGGGCTTTCGCACTTAACGACCTGGGCTGTCCATCCAAATGATAGTAGCCATTTTGTAACTCCAAAATTTGTTGCAGCAGATAACCGGTTCCACTACCAGGTACATCTTCATCCACTACCAAAAGTTTGTTAGTTTTAGCCAGCGACTGCGCGCAAAGGTGTTCCGAGTCAAATGGAAGCAGCGTCTGCGGATCAACAATTTCAATTGAGATTCCCATCAGAGCAAGTTCCTCAGCGGCTTCTTCAACGATACGCAATGTTGAACCATAAGAAACCACAGTTAGATCAGTTCCTTCTTTTATAATTTCGGCCCTTCCGAGAGGAACTGTAAATTCTCCTACATTTTCAGGCAACTTTTCTTTCAGGCGGTAACCATTCAGGCATTCTATTACCAGTGCGGGTTCATCTGATCTAAACAAAGTATTGTACATCCCGGCAGCCTGGGTCATATTTCGAGGAACACAAACGTGTAATCCTCTAAGCGAGCCGAGGATCACGCCCATGGGCGACCCCGAATGCCAGATTCCTTCTAAACGGTGACCACGCGTCCTGATGATCACAGGTGCTTTTTGTCCCGCTTTAGTTCGGTAGGATAAACTTGCCAGATCATCACTTAAAATATTTAAGGCAAAAAGAAGGTAGTCCAAATACTGAATTTCTGCAATGGGACGTAGTCCACGCATTGCCAAACCAATTCCCTGGCCTACAATGGTCATCTCTCTGATTCCTGTATCTGTAATCCGAAGCTCACCATATTTAGCCTGTAAACCAGCAAAACCCTGATTTACATCTCCAATAGCGCCCAGGTCTTCACCGAAGGCGACCAGGCGCGGATCGCGTGAGAAGTTGGCGTCAAAGCAGGCATTTAGCAACTCCCGTCCATCAACCATCTTGCTTTTTTCATCAAATACCGGCTTCACTTCTTCCACCAGGAACGGACTTTCAATGCCATCGGTAAACAACTTTGAGTTGTAACGATCCTCATTCAAACTGGCCTGAGCATTCAACCAATCTATTAAATTTGTTCTCGCTGTAGACGAACTTCCGATCGTTAAGCGCAATGCTTTTCTGATGGAAGAGATCACTTCCCTTCTCTGGGCATCTGGAGTATTCGCAAGTTGTGTCGAAACTTTAATTAAGGCAGGTTCGCCATTGGCTAGCTTATTGATCAACTCCACTACCTGATCCTTCTCCCCTTTTATGGAAGCTAAAAACTCATTCCAAGCTTCTTTTTGTGTTTCTCTAACATATTTCCTGGCTGTATTTTCCAGTTCTTGCAATTCTTCTTCATCGATAATTGCCGATTCCAACATCCAGTTGCGCATCTGCAAAATACAATCGTATTCCTTTTCCCAATCTAACCTTGCCTTGTCCTTATAACGTTCATGAGAACCAGAAGTAGAGTGCCCCTGGGGTTGTGTAACCTCAGTTACATGGATCAACACAGGTACATGCTCATCCCTGCACATGTCAATTGCACGTTGATAGGTTTCGCACAAAGCAGGGTAATCCCAACCTCTTACTTTAAATATCTCATAACCTGCCCCATTTTCATCTCGCTGAAAACCTTTTAGGATTTCTGAGATGTCTTCTTTTGTAGTCTGATATTTCGCTGGTACAGAAATTCCATAACCATCGTCCCAAATAGACATCGCCATGGGTATTTGCAAAACACCAGCCGCATTTATGGCCTCAAAAAAGATACCTTCCGAAGTGGATGCATTTCCTATTGTTCCAAAAGCAACTTCATTACCGTTTACCGTAAAATTTTTCAAATAACCCAATTCCGGATTTTGCCTGTATAGCTTAGAAGCATAAGCAAGCCCAACTAATCTAGCCATTTGTCCGCCTGTTGGAGCGATATCAGCAGAGGAGTTTTTCATCTCTGTTTGATTCTTCCAGCTGCCATCCTCATTGATGGAGCGCGTTGCAAAGTGGCAGTTCATTTGCCTACCTGCCGATGCCGGCTCTGCTTCCACACTTGGGTTAGCATATAACTGCGCAAAAAATTCTTTTATGGTACAAATACCAGCTGCAAATGCAAAGGTCTGATCTCTGTAATAGCCTGAACGCCAGTCGCCCTTTTTAAAGGCTTTCGCCATTGCGATCTGTGGAAGCTCTTTACCATCGCCAAATATGCCAAACTTAGCCTTTCCGGTTAACACTTCCTTTCGACCTAATAAACTAGCTTGTCTGCTTTCGAAAGCTATTTTATAGTCGTTTACAACAATGGTTTTGAAGTCATCAAAACTCAACTCCGAAGCGTCTATTGGATTTGTGGTAAGTTTACTATTTGGCATCATAAGCAAATCAATTAGAGGGCAAAGATACATAAAATCTAAAGTATGCCTTAACAGTGTATCGTAATTTATATAATGGAATACTTTTTGTTTTGTAGTTGAAAACACTAAATTTGTTTTCAAACAAGATTGAAATGAAAAAACTAATTCTGTTATTTACGCTAATGTTAGGAATGGGTGTGGCAGTAAACGCACAGTCAAAACCAGCTGATTTCAAGTTCGATAAAGAGAGCCATGACTTCGGGAAAATACCTGTGAACAAGGCTGCAACTGTCGAGTTCAAATTCACCAATATTGGAGATGAGCCGCTTATTATCACAAAAGTGGAAACAACATGTGGTTGTACTGTTCCTGAATACACACAAACGCCTGTTAAAAAAGGCGATTCTGGAAGCATAAAAGTTACCTATAACCCAACAGGTGCTGCACTTCCATTTAGCAAAAGCATTACCATTACTTCGAATGCAAAGACGACTACCAAAGTATTATATATTAAAGGGGAAACTGTCGCGGCGGCAAGCAAATAAAACTTCAAAGAGATTTTGATTTAAAACCTCGTTATTCAACGAGGTTTTTTATTTTTGACCCATCTCATAAAAAAAACTAACTTATTAACGCCACCAGCTTTGGTGGAGACTTATTGAACTGATTTATAATATTGCACTATGCCAGAGATTTCGGAAAAGGGGCTGCATATGCCTGCTTCGCCTATAAGGAGACTAACGCCATTTGCTGACCAGGCAAAAAAGGACGGTAAAAAAGTATATCATTTAAATATAGGCCAGCCGGATATCGCTACCCCTGCGGGAATGTTGAACGCCATCAAGGATATCGACTTTACCGTTTGGGCATACACGCCCTCTGAAGGAACTTTGAGCTATCGGACAAAACTTGCGGAATACTACAATAAGCTTGGATACAACATCGGTACCGATGACATCCTTGTTACGGCAGGCGGTTCCGAAGCCATTACGATTGCTATGCAGGTTTGTATAAATGAAGGCGATGAGATCATCATCCCCGAACCATTCTATGCCAACTACAATGCCTTTGCATGCATGGGAAATGTAGTTGTGAAGCCGATCTTGTCGCACATTGAAAATGGATTTGCGCTACCACCAATTGCAGAATTTGAGAAGCTGATCACTGCCCGCACAAAAGCGATCATGATCTGCAACCCTAATAATCCTACCGGCTATTTGTATTCAAGAGAAGAACTGGAAGCTTTGAAGGTTTTATGTTTGAAACACGATCTGTTTCTTCTATCTGACGAAGCTTATCGGGAATTCTGTTACGATGGCAGGGAGTTCATTTCTCCAATGTACATGGATGGTCTTGAAGATAATGTGGTAGTAATAGACACAGTATCGAAACGCTACAGTGCTTGTGGCGCCAGGCTTGGCTGCTTGATGACGAAGAACAAAGCGGTAATTCAATCGGGACTTAAATTTGCCCAGGCAAGATTGAGCCCAGGTATGGTAGAGCAGATCGCAGGAGCTGCAGCCGTAGATACGCCAGATAGTTACTTCAAAGAAGTGAACAAAGAATATACTTTGCGCAGAAATACGATGGTAAAAAGGTTAAACGGAATGGAAGGTGTATTCTGTCCTAATCCAGGTGGTGCATTCTATGTGGTGGCTAAATTGCCCATTGATGATGCTGACCGGTTCTGCCAATGGATCCTGGAAAGTTTTAGTCA
>JAPSHM010000080.1:0-9006 GCA_031179845.1 Pedobacter sp. | reverse complement strand
CATGACGGACAGACTGTCATGATGGCTCCGGCAACCGGGTTTTATTCTACCGAGGGCTCTGGAAAACAAGAAGTAAGAATGGCTTATGTACTTAATATAGACTCACTTAATAACGCCATGGATTGCCTTGACCTTGCTTTAAAGCAATATCCTGGTAGAACTTTGGCATAATTTTCGTATATTTGTTCTTACGATGAAGGATGACGGAGTAGTTAACCACATACCTTCATCAACCACTGGGGTCGTATGGATTTGACAGGGTGAAGCTAAGTATGTTAGCATGCAGTGCGTTGTACGGAGAGCACTTAAAAGTGAACGTTCACACTTTGATTGGCGAAAATAACTACGCCTTAGCAGCTTAATTTAGAATTAAGTAGCTTTTGTCCCTCTGACTGCTGCGATGTTAGGTTAGAATATGGGGCATCGAAATAACAACGCTGGCAATTGTATGGTATGATGCAGTTGCGAGATAAAGTACCTAAGGAGAATGGTTAGGTCGGTTTCCAGCCCGCCACATCCCGACAACTAATTGGAAAATAAGCATGTAGAAGGCATAATTTATCGCACAACTGGACAAGGGTTCGAAACCCTTCGACTCCACCGATGAGATAGCAAGGAGTGATAAGGACAAGTTCTTTATCGCTCCTTCTCGTTTTAAGGCATTTTTTATTTATCTTCAACCACTAACAAACACTATCCACTTTTAAATTTCTGCACACCAACAGCACACCGGATAAAATTCAACCCTGCACACCATGAAAATCAACATTCGGCTCCACTTATTTAAATCTAAGACGTATACCGATTACACTCATCCAGTGGTCATTATGTACCACAATTAACGGTAAGCGAATAAAAATGGAGCCGCGCATAAAGTCAGGGAACATATTGTTCGGAACGAAGAAAGAAAATTGGATGAGATCGCTGGAGTAGGTTCAGATTTATGGTATATCCTGCAAGGATGGTAGTCGGTATTTGAAATACATCAGAAAACATCCAGAGAGCAAAGAAATGCTACTTTTGAAAAGTGGGAATAATATGCTTTGGCATGCACTTCTGACGGCGAATCCTATAAATATTTTTTAGTATTCACATTAAGTAAAAGCATGATGCCGTTAACGGATGACGGAATTGATAAACCTAATAACTAAAAATAAAATGAAAAATTTATTAGCGTTACTCGTATTAGTATTGATTTCAGGCGCCTCATTTTCCCAAAAGAAAGAAAAAGACACCGCGAAGGTTCATCTTAATTTAAAAGACAACAGGGTTTTTTATGTAAAGGTAATTGACAGTTTACCATACAAAAAACATAGACTTTTCAATGCGTCACTTAAATGGATGGCTGAGCGCTTTAACGATCCAAAGGAAGTGATTCAATTGAAAGATAAAGAGGCTGGAATTATCACTGGATCAGGCAACTTTCAGTATGCTATAACTGGTTCTATAGGGCAGAGTGGCGGAGGTTATTTAATTGATATTAAAACGGTAAGTTTTATAATTGATATTGCAGTCAAGGACTACAAATCTAGAATTCGACTTTATCAATTCGAAGACCAATACACCCCGTCCAATTCAGATGACTTACATAAAACGCCGATTGAGGAAGATTACTTCAGGTACCTTTCTGAGAATAGATTTTCAACGGAGGACACAAAATACTATCAGGCCATCGATGATCACATTAATAGTATATCGAAATTCTATAAGTCTTATTTGAAAAAAAAATCAGGGAAAGACGATTTCTAATGCCACCCACAAAACAGGATATAATCTCAAGAGTTTACAACTCCATTATGTGTTTACTACATGACAGTTTCTTGTTTGAATCAGCATTATGGGCGAAGAATGGGTTTTTTCCCGGATATGGAACGGAGTACACAAAAAGTGACACATTCACAATTGGAATACGTATTGAACAAGACAAAGAAACAATGAAAACCTTACAGTCCCTTTGCGTTAACATGCCTTTTATAAATAGATGGCTATTTCACTTCATGCTTAATAAAGATCTTTCTATGATCTCCAGGCATTCCTTCACCTGATCTTCCGTAATCACCAAGGGAGGCGCAAGACGGATCTTATTACCATGTGTTGGCTTTGCCAACAAACCATTTTCTTTAAATTTCATACAGATATCCCAAGCTACATCTGAATCTTCCGTGCTATCAATTACAATTGCATTTAGCAGTCCCTTGCCCCTCACCTCCTTAATCAGACCAGTTCGCCCGGCAATTTCTTCCAGTCCCAATCTAAATTGCTCGCCAAGTATCAACGCATTATTTGCCAGATCCTCATCGATAACAACCTGCAAAGCCTCTTTAGCAACAGCACATGCCAAAGGATTGCCACCGTAAGTCGAACCATGTTCGCCTGGTTTAATGGTAAGCATTACTTCGTCATTGGCTAAAACCGCAGATACAGGCAGTACCCCTCCTGAGATTGCTTTCCCCAAGATTAAAACATCCGGCTGGTTGGACCTTTCCTGATCATATATATCATAAGAAGTTAGCATGCTACCGGTCCTGGCAATCCCCGTTTGAATTTCATCTACGATAAAAAGCACATTGTAAGTTTTACATAATGCTTTGATACGAGGTAAATAGTCACTGTCCGGCACCACTACGCCTGCCTCACCCTGAATCGGCTCAACAATGAACCCAGCAATGTTTTTATCACGTTCTAACAACTCTTGAAAGGCTTCTACATCATTATAGGGAACCTGAACAATTCCAGAAACAAAGGGACCAAAATCCTTGGTTGCGGTCTCGTCATCTGATGCAGATATTACAGATATAGTCCGACCATGGAAATTCCCGGCAGCGAAAACGATCTTAGCCTGGTCCGTCGGAACTCCTTTAACTCGATAGGCCCATTTCCTGCAAAGTTTCATAGCACTTTCAACCGCTTCAACACCTGAATTCATAATCAGTGCCTTATCAAACCCAAATAAATTACAGATGTATTCTTCAAAATCACCAAGTTTGTCATTGAAAAAAGCGCGCGATGTTAACGTCAACTTTTCAGCTTGTAATTTCAAAGCATTGATGATCCTGGGATGGCAATGACCCTGATTTACGGCGGAGTAAGCAGATAGAAAATCGAAATAACGATTACCTTCAACATCCCAAACAAAAACACCTTCGCCTCTTTCCAATACTACAGGTAAAGGATGGTAATTATGTGCACCGTATTTACTTTCTTTTTCTATTAGCGATTCGCTGATATTTAGGATTGGTAAGCTTGTCATCGTTTGCAGATATTGGTGAATTGAACCAAATCTACTTAAATTTCATATTTCGACCCAGCAACTATCGCTTTTTTTATAGTTAAGCCTTGAAAAACAATTCCGATAAACAATATTTGCATCGATTTATACCGATTTTCAACCGATGAGCTACGTCATCCGGGCCGTTCAGTTTTTATAGAGAACAAGAACTTACGAACCTGCTTTTCCAATAAGCCAAAGATGAGTCCGCCCATGATAAACAAGGAAGCCAGAAGTTTCCAAAAAGGTAAGTTTTCACCTAAGAACAATGCTGAACTTAAAAATCCAACAACTGGAACTAGAAGCGTAAACGGAACAACTACCGATGCGGAATAAGACTTAAGAAGAAACCCCCATGCACCATAGCCAATGTGAGTGGCAATATAAACGATATAGGCAATAGCCCCAATAGTTGCCCAAGAGACGTTCTGAAGCGAGCTCATGATCAAAACCGGTCCTTCGAATACAAGGGAAACTACAGCCATAAATGGAAACGCAAAAAGATTCCCCCAAACTACGAGTGAAAGAGGCGACTCAGCGTTTACCTTTTTAGTAAGCATATTACCAACAGCCCAGGAGAAAGCAGCAAGTAACGTTAATATAAGGCCAATTAACGTGGAACCTCCTTCAATGTGGGCTACGACAATTCCAATACCAATAAACGAGATCAATGAACCTATGATTTTAAATGAACTTGGGCGTTCGTGGAATACTAAAAATGCAAGGCCAATTGAAAAGAACACAGAAACCTGAAGCAAGAGTGAGGAAAGTCCGGGCGACAACCCCATATAAATTCCTGTAAAAAGCAGTCCAAATTGTAAGGCAAAATTGAACAGGCCATAGGCGACAATCCACTTAAGCGGAGCTTTTGGCTTCGGTAAAAAGAACACCAGGGGGATGGCTGCCAGTCCAAAGCGGGCAGCACACAACAGAAATGGCGGAAAACCTTTCAACCCGATGTAAACGGCAATAAAATTGATCCCCCACATGAGCACAATGGAGAGAACAACAAAAAGATGTCTTGGACTTAAATTCTGGACTTTCAATTTATCAACTAAATAAGAGCTTGATCATTATTTAGTTGTCATTAGCCCTGAAAGTATTCGAAATCAATTTTCTCGGTCTTTTCCCTTTAGTCTCTCCTACCATACTGTCACCGGTAAGGTCCGGCAATTCAGAAAATCTATTTCCTCTAAAAACCCGCGGTTTTTGCTCCCGATTTTCATCAGCCAATTTTACCGTCATCTTCCTGCCTCTCAAAACGATTCCGTTCAATGCAGTGATCGCACGATCAGCACCGGCCTGGTCTACCATCTCCACAAATCCAAAGCCCTTTGGCTGGCGGGTAAATTTATCACTCAGCAATTGTATGTTATCTACCATCCCATGAAGGCTGAACAGTTGAATCAATTCAGCTTCCTGAATATCCAGTGGATAGCCCACTATAAATATTTTAGTCATAATTTCTATCGTGCTCAAATTTAACTTTATTTCAGCGCAAAAACGAAAATTGTTTAGAATCTAATGTCCACAAAAGGATTAGTCAGGGTCTGCAATTGCACTATTCGGTGTCAACAGTTGCGCTATAAAGTATCTCAACAGGATGAAATGCCCGCTTACCTGTACCATCTTTAATCTGGTGGCGACAGCTCGTACCTGTTGCAGCAATTAGAACAGTATCCGGCTGTTTTCGTACCGAAGGAAATAAAACCAACTCCCCGATCTTCATCGATAACGCGTAGTGCTCCGCTTCATAACCAAAAGAGCCAGCCATCCCGCAGCATCCTGAAGGGATGGTTTCTACAGTATAGTTTGTTGGAAATGACAATATTTTTTCAGTTGCCGCTAAGAGTCCCAAAGCTTTTTGCTGACAATGCCCATGCAGCTTGATGATTCTCTCTTCGGATTTGAATTGGGAGTGTAAAATGCGACCTGCATTCATCTCTCTCAGTATAAATTCATCGATTAGCAAGGAGTGTGATGCCAATTTTTGAGCAGCTTCAACATATTCATCGTCCACTAAATCAGGATATTCATCCCTAAAGGTTAAGATCGCTGATGGCTCTATCCCAATTAAAGGCACGTCTGCAGAAACCAATGGGCCCAAATGCATCACATTCCAATTTGCAATTTGCTTTGCTTTACGTAACAAACCTTTGGAAATACTTGCCCGGCCACTTTCTTTGTGATCCGGAACGATAACCTGGTAACCTAACCGATTCAATAGTTGAACAGCTTTGATACCGATCTCCGCATCCTGGTAATTGGTAAATTCATCGCAAAACAAGTAAACTGTTTTACCCGATAAAGGTTTCACTTGATCTTTTTTTACGCCAATCTTTCTTACTCCTAAATCTAACCAGCGCTTCAATGTGATATGATGAAGCTCCGGCATGCTTCGTTGCTCCGCAAACCCGACTGTTTTCTTGATCAGCCTGCTCAGCACTTTCCCTGACATTGCGAAATTATAGAGGTTTGGAATAAGTGCAGTGAATTTGGAGATTGTACTAAAATTGGCAATTAGCCGTGATCTGAATGGCACTCCATTCGCATCCTGATAGGCCTGCAAGAACTCAGCTTTCAGTTTGGCCATATCCACATTAGATGGACACTCTGATTTACAGCCCTTACAACTAATACAAAGATCCATCACCTCTTTTATTTCGGGTTGATCGAACGGATTAGACTTCAAAGAACTGCTGAGGAAGGTTCGGAGCGTATTTGCTCTGGCCCTGGTCGTATCTCTTTCATCGCGGGTAGCCATATAAGAAGGGCACATGGTGCCTCCTGCCAATTGCGATTTCCTGCAGTCTCCTGATCCATTACATTGCTCAGCATGCTGTAATATCGTCTGTCCCTGATACCTGAAAACAGTTTTTATATCTCTCGCTACCTGGCCCGGAGTATACCGAAGCATGGTGTCCATTGGTGGCGTATTCACGATTTTACCAGGGTTGAAAAGACCATTCGGGTCCCAGGTATCCTTTATTTCTTTCAGCAGTTTATAATTTCTAGGGCCGATCATTTGCGCAATAAATTCTCCACGCAGTCTGCCATCACCATGTTCACCGCTCAATGAACCTTGATACTTTTTGACCAGGGTCGCCACCTCTTCTGCAATGAGGCGAAACATCTGGTTTCCTGCCTTCGTTTTCAAGTTGATAATCGGACGTAAGTGCAGCTCACCTGATCCGGCATGTGCGTAATGCACCGCAAAAAGACCATGCTTTTGCAAGATCAAATTAAATTCGCAAATGTATGCAGGTAAATCTTGTACATCAACGGCAGTATCTTCCACTACCGGAACTGCTTTCTCATCACCTGGAAGATTACTCAACAAACCAAGCCCTGCCTTCCTAAGTGTCCATACCTTTTTCGTGTCATCATCAAGCAACAAGGGATAATGATAACCTAAACTTTCCAGCCGCATTTCGTCTGCCATCTCATCTGCGATCCGCGCTAACTCGTCAAGGTGATCGCTTACAATTTCAATCAAGAGCACTGCAGCCGGATCACCTTTTATGAAAAAACGGTTTTGCAGCTGTTCGATATTGCTTTTGGTACAATCTAAAATATATCGATCAATCAGTTCAACAGCATAGGGTTTAAATTTGAGGGCAATCCTATTGGCTATTAACGCCTCTTCAATGGAATGAAAGTGCACGCATAGCAAACCATTATGAGGCGGTGGCAGAGGTTGCAAGTCCAACGTGATCTCAATCATAAAAGCCAGCGTACCTTCTGATCCGCAGAGTAGTTTGCAAAAATTGAAATCCGGTCCGCCAGCTGTAAAAGGTGCCGATTCCAGTAACAAGTCTATTGCATAACCTGTATTCCTTCTTTCAATAGTTTTCTTCGGATATTCTTTACGGATCTCCTGCTGATTTTGATAGTCGCCAAGCTGGCCTCTCAGCGTACGGTACAGTTTTGCTTCCAGCGAATCGCCTTCACATTTTCGAATGAACGCTTCAAAATCCAGCGCCTCAAATTCGACTTCCGAACCATCGCTCAGCAAAGCTTTGATGGCCACGGTATGTTCCCGAGTGCTTTTATACACTAGTGAATTGGCGCCACAGGAATTATTGCCGACCATCCCTCCCATCATCGCGCGGTTCGCGGTTGAAGTTTCCGGGCCAAAGAAAAGACCATGGGGCCTTAAAGAAAGGTTCAATTCATCGCGCACCACTCCTGGCTGCACACGCACCTTACGATTTTCTACGTCCAGTTCCAGGATTTTGTTCATGTATTTCGATACATCGACTACAATACCATTTCCCACTACCTGTCCGGCCAGCGACGTGCCCGCAGCCCGGGGAATCAGCGATAGCTTTTCTTTCGCTGCAAAGGCGATGAGCTTCTGCAAGTCCGACACATCCGCAGGCAAGCATACTGCCATCGGCATCTCAGCATAGGCTGAAGCATCTGTCGCATACAGGATGCGCATCAGCTCATCACTATAAAATTCTCCGGAAAGTGATCCGGCCAGTTCTTTCAGCTTCTGTTTCATGATCGCTAAAGATCAAACTTGATGCCTTGAGCTAAAGGTAACGTATTGGAATAGTTAATGGTATTGGTTTGCCTGCGCATATAGGCTTTCCATGCATCAGAACCACTTTCCCTGCCACCGCCAGTTTCCTTCTCACCGCCAAAAGCACCTCCGATTTCTGCTCCGGAAGTACCAATATTGACATTGGCAATCCCGCAGTCAGATCCTGCGACAGATAAGAATTGTTCCGCTTCTCTTAGATTTAGCGTCATGATGGCTGACGACAAGCCCTGCGGAACGCCATTTTGGAAGGCGATAGCCTGCTCAAGCGTTTGATACTTGATCAGGTATAGGATTGGAGCAAAAGTTTCTTCCTGTACAATATGATAATGGTTTTCTACTTCAGCAATGCAAGGCTTTACATAACAGCCGGAGCTATATTGTTCTCCTTCTAAAACACCACCTTCAACTATGAAGTTGGCACCTTCTTTTTTGCCTTTTTCGATGGCTTGTAAATATTGCGCTACAGCATCGGTATCAATTAACGGACCGACATGGTTGCGCTGGTCCAGCGGATCCCCCATGCGAAGCTGCCCGTACGCTTTTGCCAGTTTATTTTTAAATTCTTCGTAAATATCCTCCTGAACGATGAGCCTCCTCGTGGAGGTGCAACGTTGTCCGGCAGTGCCCACAGCGCCGAAAACAGCGCCAATAATGGCCATGTCCAAATCTGCGTATTTTGAAATGATGACCGCATTATTTCCGCCCAGTTCCAGGATGCTCCGACCAAACCTTGTTGCTACGGCTGATGAAACGATCCGCCCAATGCGGGTTGAACCGGTAAAAGAAACCAAAGGGATGCGCTTGTCGTTGTTTATCCAATCCCCTACTGCATTTCCAATCACTAAACTGCTGATTCCCTCAGGCATATCATTAGCTTCAAGAACTTTTGCAATGATGTGTTGACAGGCAACTGCGCATAATGGCGTTTTTGAGGAAGGTTTCCATACACATACATCACCACAGACCCAGGCCAAAGCAGTATTCCAGCTCCAAACCGCTACTGGAAAGTTAAATGCTGAAATGATCCCTACAATGCCGACAGGGTGCCACTGTTCGTACATCCGGTGATTTGGGCGCTCGGAATGCATGGTTAAGCCATAAAGTTGACGGGAAAGTCCGACTGCAAAATCGCAGATATCAATCATTTCCTGCACTTCCCCGAAACCTTCCTGTAAACTTTTACCCATTT
>JAPSHM010000003.1 GCA_031179845.1 Pedobacter sp. | reverse complement strand
TAAATGTAGCCGGTGGTGGCGTAAAAGGTCAGGCAGAAGCTGTTCGTTTAGCTATTGCTAAAGCTATTGTTGAATTAGATGCTGAGAAGAAACCAGCATTGCGCGCTAAAGGGTTAATGACCCGTGATATGCGTATGGTTGAGCGTAAAAAACCAGGACGCAAGAAAGCACGTAAGAAATTCCAATTCAGTAAACGTTAATCTTAAGGAGACAAAACAATGGCAAGAACTACATATCAAGACTTATTGGATGCAGGTGTACACTTTGGTCACCTTACCCGTAAATGGAACCCAAAAATGGCGCCTTACATTTTCATGGAGCGCAATGGTATCCACATTATAGATTTAAATAAAACTTTAACTAAAACTGAAGAAGCTGCTTCAGCAATCAAACAGATCGTTAAATCTGGTCGTAAGATTCTTTTCGTAGCAACTAAGAAACAAGCTAAAGAAATCGTTGCCGATCAGGCTAAGAAAGTAAACATGCCTTACGTAACTGAGCGTTGGTTAGGTGGTATGTTAACCAACTTCGCAACCGTACGCAAGTCGATCAAAAAGATGGTTACCATCGATAAGATGACTAAAGACGGTACTTATTCGATCCTTTCTAAGAAAGAGCGTTTAATGATCCAACGTGAGCGTATCAAATTGGAAAGCTTATTAGGTGGTATCGCGGACCTAAACCGTTTACCAGCTGCGATCTTCTTAATCGACGTTAAAAAAGAACACATCGCTGTAAGTGAAGCGTTGAAATTAAACATTCCAACTTTTGCAATGGTTGATACCAACTCTGATCCTTCTAACATCGATTTCCCAATCCCTGCGAATGATGATGCAACTAAATCAATCTCTTTAATTACTGATGTGATCATCAAAGCAATTGAAGAAGGTTTAGATGAGCGCAAACGTGAGAAAGATGAAGAAACTGAGAAAGAAGCAGTAGCCGCTAAAGCTGCAGCTGATGCTCCTGAAGCCGCTGCTCCTGGTGCAAGAAGAAAGAAAGTTGAAGCAGATACTGAAGAAGGTACAAGCGAAGAAGCTTAAATAATATAAGTGGGTTGTGCATGGTGCGTTGAAGTTTATACTACAACAAATCGTGCTCAACCCATAATTTTTTGACAAAACTTAAAAAGGAAATAAAATGTCTACAGTACAAATTTCTGCAGCTGATGTAAACAAATTGCGCCAACAAACTGGTGCTGGTATGATGGACTGCAAAAAAGCGTTAATCGAAGCTAATGGTGATTTCGAAGCTGCGGTTGATTATTTACGTAAAAAAGGTGCTAAAGTAGCCGCTTCTCGTCAGGATCGTGATTCTAATGAAGGTGTTGTTATTGCTAAAGCGACTGCTGATGGCAAACGTGGTATAGTAGTTGAATTAAACTGCGAAACTGATTTCGTTGCTAAAAATGCTGATTTTGTTGCTTTGGCTAACAAATTTGCTGATCTGGCAGTAGAAAGTAACCCTGCTTCCTTAGAAGAGCTTTTAGCGCTTGAAATCGACGGACAGAAAGTTGCTGATATCATCGTTGAGAATACTGGTAAGATCGGTGAGAAAATTGGTATCTCTAAGTTTGAAACTGTTACTGGCGAAAAAGT
Organism: Pedobacter sp.; assembly: GCA_031179845.1. Lineage (GTDB taxonomy): Bacteria > Bacteroidota > Bacteroidia > Sphingobacteriales > Sphingobacteriaceae > Pedobacter. Next base: position 44,897 of record JAPSHM010000003.1, on the reverse strand, counting down.
TATTCCTTACATCCACGGTAACTATCGTTTAGGTGTATTGGTAGCGCTAAACCAAGCTGGTGCTGGTGTTGAAGAAGCAGGTAAAGATGTTGCTATGCAAATTGCAGCAATGAGCCCTGTTGCTTTAGACAAAGCGGACGTTGATGCAACGACTATCGAACGTGAAACTGAAATTGCTAAAGAGCAAATCCGTGCGGAAGGTAAACCTGAAGAAATGGTTGAAAAAATTGCTGCTGGTAAATTGAATAAATTCTATAAAGACAGCACTTTGTTAAACCAGGAGTTTGTTAAAGATTCATCGAAAGATGTACGTAAATTTTTGAATGATGTTTCTAACGGCCTAACTGTTATTGCATTCAAACGCGTACAATTAGGAGCTTAATATTTAATTAATTTTTTAGAGAGGCCTTCCATTTTTTGGAAGGCCTCTTTTTTTTGCCCTATATTTAGGCTTTTTACAATACTACCTATGATCGCGATCACAAATTGTAAACTTTTCCAGGATGGAAAGCTGCATGAGCACCATTCTGTCCTGATAGAAAACGGAAATATTACAAGTATTTCCAACGAAATTGTGCCCCCTGGATTTGTACAATTAGATGCCGAAGGGGACCTGTTGAGCCCCTCGTTCCTCGATCTGCAGATTTATGGTAGTGGTGGACAGCTGTTTTCTGCTTATCCAACTGCTGCTACGCTGCGCCAAATGGATACTGATCTGATCAGTAAAGGCACGACAGGCTTTTTGGTCGCTGTAGCAACCAATACTATGGAGATCGTTTATCAAAGTTTGGATGCGGCGAAAGCCTACCGCTCTGAAAGTAACGGTTTTCTTGGCCTGCATCTGGAAGGCCCCTATTTAAATGCAAAACGCAAGGGTGCCCATCCGGAAAAATATATGCGTAAAGCTGAACTTGATGAAGTGAAGCGGTTGATCGACCATGCAGATGGCACCATAAAAATGATGACTATGGCGGCAGAACTTCAGGATGATGCGGTGATAAGCTATTTGCTGGATAACCAGGTGATCCTATCCCTGGGTCATAGTGACGCAACTTTTGCCGAAGCAATGGAGGCCTATGGTAAAGGATTTACCACAACCACACATTTGTTTAACGCCATGCCGCCCATGCACCATAGGGCACCTAATTTACCTGCAGCAATATTGAATCACCCAAGCGCAATGGCAAGTATCATCGCTGACGGACAACATGTGGATTTTGAAATGCTCAGGATCAGCCACAAGCTAATGCAAGACCGGCTATTTTTGATCACCGATGCAGTCACCGAATGTAATATTGGACCCTACCAACACCAATTGGCGGGTGATAAATTCATCACACCGGACGGAACCCTCTCGGGGTCGAACATCACCTTGCTGAAGGCCGTAGAAAATTGCGTAAATCATGCTGGAATTGCCTTAAACGATGCTTTGAACATGGCGTCTGCCAACCCGGCCAGGCTGATGGGTATGAGCAACATCACGGGATTTTTGAAGGTGGGAAACCGGGCTAATTTGCTGTTATTGAGCGACGAACTTAAACTGAATAAAGTTTTTCTTGGCGGTTTAGTCATTTGACCCCTTATTAATTGAAACAAATAGTTATTTTTGAATCCATGAAATATAAACGGATCCTGCTAAAATTAAGTGGCGAATCGCTGATGGGCGAGAAGCAATATGGTATTGACAATGACGTAGTAAGGCAATATGCTGAAGAAATTAAAGCAGTGCATGACGAGGGACTTGAAATAGCAATTGTTATCGGCGGTGGCAATATTTTTAGAGGTTTAAGTGCAGAAAAATCAGGTATGGACCGTGCGCAGGCTGATTATATGGGAATGCTGGCCACTGTGATCAACAGTATGGCATTGCAAGATGCCCTGGAGAAAGTAGGCTTAAAAACAAGGCTGCTAACCGCAATCAAAATGGAGCAGATCTGTGAACCTTTCATTCGTAGAAGAGCTGTAAGGCATCTCGAAAAAGGGCGTGTGGTAATTTTTGGAGCCGGAACAGGTAATCCGTATTTCACGACAGACTCGGCAGCTGCCTTGCGTGCCATAGAAATTAAGGCTGATGTTGTTCTAAAAGGAACACGTGTAGATGGGATCTATACAGCAGATCCGGAAAAAGACCCGGCAGCTACAAAATATTCAGAAATATCCTTCAAGGAGGTATACGCCAAAGGATTGAATGTGATGGATATGACAGCCTTCACCCTATGTGAAGAAAATGAATTGCCAATAATCGTTTTTGATATGAATAAACCAGGTAACTTCATGAAAATAGCAAATGGTGACGGGATCGGAACACTCGTTAAAAACTGATGCTAAATAAATTTTATATTTGCTTAAATTTTACAAAACATGAATGACCTCATAAAGAAACAATTACAGGATGCCCAGGCGAGCATGGACAGAGCAATTGACCATTGTGAAGCTGAACTGACTAAGATTCGTGCAGGAAAAGCCTCCGCTGGAATGTTAGACGGCATATTTGTGGATTATTATGGAAGTGCAACTGGCTTGGCCCAGGTAGCAAGTATCAACACCCCCGATGCACGTACCATACTGGTTCAGCCATGGGAAAAAAATATGTTGGTGCCAATTGAACGCGCCATCATGGAAGCCAACATCGGCATAAATCCTCAGAACGATGGTATCGTGATTCGCCTGGTGGTGCCTCCACTGACGGAAGAAAGAAGAAGGGACCTTGTTAAGAAAGTTAAGGAAGAAGCAGAACGCGGAAAAGTTACCGTTCGTAACATTCGCAAAGATGCCAATGAGAAAATTAAAAAGTTGAAAGCTGAAAGCGTCTCTGATGATGAAATCAAAGTTGGGGAAGCTGAGGTGCAGAAAATAACGGATGCGTATATCATTAAAGTAGATAAACACGCAGAAGCCAAGGAGAAAGATATCATGACCGTTTAACAACGAAATATAATCTCCTTGTAAATTAAAGGGAATGAAGCATTAGCTTCATTCCCTTTCTTTATTTTTGACAGCTAGTTTTTGCTACTTCCATCCAAAACATATAACGCATGAAGATTTTATACAGCTATCTGAAGAATTACAAAGGACTCGTTTGCCTGGCCCTGTTCCTGGCTGCCGTCAATCAGATCTTCTCTTTCCTCGATCCCTACATTTTTCGACTGATCATAGATAAATACCTTACAAATCATAAAAACTTCAGTGCAGATGAGTTCATCAAAGGCGCCGGAGTATTAATTTTACTTGCAATGGGCGCCGCAATGGCCTCACGTATCGCTAAGAACTTCCAGGATTATTACGTGAATGTGATTACACAACGGCTCGGGGCAAAGATCTACTCTGATGGATTGGCGCATTCGCTGGAGTTACCTTACCAGGTATTTGAAGACCAGCGAAGTGGCGAAACTTTAGGCATACTGCAAAAAGTAAGGACCGATACAGAAAAGTTGGTTCAGGCAATGATCAATGTGCTATTTACAAGTATCATCGGGATCATTTTTGTAACGGTATATGCCATATCGGTATATTGGGTGATTGCGGTCGTTTATTTCTCGTCAATCCCTTTACTTGGCTTCCTGAGTTCATACCTGAGCAAGCGGATCAAAAAAGTACAAAGAACGATTGTTGATGAAACAACTGCTCTTGCTGGTTCGACAACCGAGTCATTGCGCAATATTGAACTTGTGAAGAGTTTGGGCCTGGCAAAACAGGAGATCAACAGGCTAAGTACAACTACCAACAAAATATTAGGACTGGAACTTAAAAAAGTTAAATACATCAGGAGCCTGAGCTTCATACAGGGTACTTTTGTGAACCTGTTGCGAAACAGCTTGCTGTTTTTAATGATGTACCTGATCTTTGCCGGACAGATCACTGTGGGGGAGTACTTTTCCCTTTTTCTTTACTCCTTCTTCATTTTTGGGCCACTACAGGAACTTGGAAACATCATCAACATCTATCGCGAAACCGAAGTATCGCTTAATAATTTTGAACGGATCATGGCGATACCAAAAGATAAAAAGCCAGCTAATCCAGCAACACTCACAAAAATTACAGAACTGGAATTTGATAATGTAGGGTTCAAACACCAATCGGCCTCAACCAACGCGTTAAACGGAATCAGCTTCAAGACTGGTATTGGGGAAACGGTGGCTTTTGTCGGACCATCAGGCTCGGGAAAAACAACTCTTGTGAAATTATTAGTTGGCTTATATGGTCCAAAATCAGGCGACATTAAATATAATGGCATCACTGGAAAAGATATAGACCTGGATATGCTGAGAGAAAAGATCGGTTTTGTAACTCAGGACACACAGCTGTTCTCCGGTACGATCAGGGAGAACTTACAATTTGTAAGGCCCGATGCCTCTGATGAAGAATGCATGCGGGTGCTTCACCAGGCGGCTTGTCAGAACTTACTGGCAAGGGCAGATAAAGGTTTGGATACCGTAATTGGCGAAGGTGGAGTAAAGGTTTCTGGCGGCGAGAAGCAACGTTTGTCGATCGCCCGGGCGCTTTTACGTAAACCTGATATCCTGGTCTTTGATGAAGCTACTTCTTCATTGGATTCGTTAACTGAAGAAGAGATCACAGCAACTATTCGTGAGGTATCTGATATAGATAACCACATTACCATTCTAATTGCGCACAGGTTATCTACCATCCGCCATGCGGATAAGATCTATGTATTGGAAAAAGGAAATGTGATCGAACAAGGAACACACGATGAACTGGTTACACAGAATGGGTTATACTATGCAATGTGGAGACAGCAGATCGGTGAGCGTTTGACCACAGTTTAAACTTTCTGTTCGTTTATTTCCTCAAGGCTTAATTTCATTAAGCCTTTTGTTTTTAGATAGGTAATGCCGGCGATGAGAATGGTCATGCTGCCGCCAAAGACTACCGCAGGTACTGTACGCATCAATTTAGCTGTTAAACCGGATTCAAAGGCCCCGATTTCATTCGATGAGCCAATGAACATACTGTTCACAGCCGAGACGCGTCCCCTCATTTCATCAGGGGTAAGTAATTGCATGATCGTAGAGCGGACAATGACACTGATGCTGTCAAATGCCCCTTCCATGAAAAGGAACCCAAGGGTAAGGTAGAAATTCTTGGAAAGACCAAAGCCGATGATGCTGATACCAAAACCGGTGACCGCAATCAGCAGGTTTCGCCATGGCTTGTTCATGGGCGAAAAGCGGGTCATCACCAACATGCTGAGCACTGCACCAGTTGAAACTGCGGCACGCATAAAGCCAAGTCCTTCCGGTCCAACCTTAAGTATGTCGTTCGCAAATACGGGCAATAAGGCAACCGCCCCACCAAAAAATACGGAAAAGAGGTCTAAGCTCATTGCGCCAAGCATCATTTTGCTCCTGAACACAAATCGGACACCCGCAGTAAGGCTTTTTAGCAGGCTTTCCTTGGGAACATAGGTCGACGGATAGGTCTTCAAAAAGAAGATGCAGATGATGGCAATCAGGATAAAAGAGATGATGACGATGAAAGTTACTGTAATCCCATAGAAACCATAAATTAAACCACCTGCAGCCGGGCCAAGAATGGAAGCCATCTGCCAGCTGGAGCTGTTCCATGTGCTTGAATTGGGGTACAACTTTTTTGGAACAATGCGGGCCATCAGTGAAAAGGTAGCCGGACTAAAAAATCCCCTCGCTATTCCGATTCCAAATATCATGCAATACAGGATGGGTAAGGTGTAGCCTTTTGGAAGATAAGGTTGCATTTGTTTTGAAGTGACAAGCAGCATCACGAGGGAGCATAAGAGTACCCCAGAGATCACCTTAACCAGTAAGGCCCTTTTTTCAGATTTATCGGCAATGTATCCTCCATATAACGCAATTGAAATTGCCGGGATAACTTCACATAGCCCTATTAAACCCAATGCCAACGGATCTTTAGTGAGGTAATAAATATGAAAACCTATAATTACTGCCTGCATCTGGTAGGCAAAGGTGAAGAAGAAACGCATTCCTAAATATGATCGGAATTCGCGAAAGCGGAGCGCTGCAAAAGGGTCGGGTTTCTCTATAGGAACTTGATCTTCCAACAAAATGAATTTTAAACAAATGTATGTCATCAATCATCAATAACATATATTTATTTTGTTTAATTGTATCTATCTGATCCGGTCGTAAAAAGCCTGGTAAGCAGCACTCATATCCTCCGCCTGATTAATGGCTGAAGAGACCGCTATACCGAAGATCCCGGTTTGCATTAACGCGTCTACATCGTTTATAGTAACACCGCCCACCGCAAGAACCGGCAGGTCGATCTGCATGCCTTGTAACGCTTCCATCGCCTGTTGATAACCAGCTATGCCCAATAGGGCCGCGTTGTTTGGCTTGGTAGTCGTGGTGTAAAAAGGACCAAACCCCGCGTAGTCTGCACCTTCCTCCGCTAAACGGATCAGCCCTGCTAAAGTAGTAGCAGATCCGCCAATGGTAACAGCTTCACCTAGCTTTTCGCGCAGCTTAACAAAATTTGCATCAAAGTCTTCTATATGGAATCCTTGAATATCGGCCTTGCCGTTCAAATGAATATGATCTGTGACGATCAGGGTGGAGCCCCAATCGTCACAGATCTCTGCTATCGCATGTATATCTTTCAATAGCTCATCGTCATCTTTAGTCAGACAGCGATACTGAACCCATTTAGCACCAGCATTGCAGGCAATCTGTGCCTGCTCAATGTGCGTAAGCTTTGGAATATCGTGTGTAATGAAATGGAGTTTTTCGATGAACTTTTTCATGGTGATGTAATTTCCTGATGGTGTTAGAATTTCAAATTAAGCGAAAGTAAGAAATTAGTTCCCGCCTGAGGAAAATAAAAGTTTTCAGTCACCGTAGCCCATGGATAAATAGAGCTGTAGGTATAACCGTTGCTTTCATATTTATGGTTTAAAATGTTGTTCGCCAATAACCCGATGTTGATGTTCTTGATGCCTTTTAAATTGAAGTCATAACCAAGCCTCGCATTGTTCACCCAATAGGCATCCAACTTGCGGTTTTCATTCTGGGTATTGTCCATATATTGTTTGCTTACATACTTACTTTGCCAGGCGATAGCAAATCCCGACAAAGGTTTGTAAACGAGCTCACCGAAAAGGACAGTGTTTGGAGAAAAGGAAATATCTGGATTCGCATAAGTAGTAGCCTGGATATTGACCAGGTCGAAGTCACCGTTGTACTCAGATACGTAATCAATGTAATTTCTGATCTTGTTCCTGCTCAATGCAGCATTGGCATTTACGGCAAATTTCGGACTGATCACATACGATGCATCCATTTCAACACCAATACGTGAGCTTTTATCTACATTTTGACGGTAAGCATCGGAATACTCATTGATTTCTCCGGTAAAGATCAATTGATCCTTGTAGAACATACCGTATACATTAACACCGGCAGTAAGACCATTGCTTTTAAAACGGTAACCTGCTTCAACGTTATTCAAGCGTTCTGGTTTAGGTACATCAAGTCCATCTTTCAGGTTTGTAAAGTCATCCCGGTTGGGTTCCTTATTGGCCACACTGAATGAGGCATAAACATTACTTTGTGCGTTAAGCAGATAAGTAGCACCAAATTTCGGATTGAAGAAGTTGTAGTTGTTATGAAAGTCCTGTTGTTTGCGGTTCTTATCCGTCCCGGTGATGTCATAGGCCACATTCCTATATTGTAGATCTACAAATAAATTCAACTCAGTTACCGGGCTATAATTAACTTTAGCGTAGGAATTAAAATCATCTTTACTTCCTTTACCATCGTAATAATGGTAGTCGTTCGCCGCTGTAGAAGCATACTGGGCCCAGGTCACTTCTCCGAAATGCTTGCCACGATATTGATTATAAGCACCGCCAAGGGTGAAGTTCAGCTCAGCAGTTGGCGTATAATTGAAAGAGTAGGTTACGCCATAGAAGTCGTTATCTAACCAGCGTCGGCGGACAAGGTCGGTCCTGTCAACCGTCGTTCCACCAATCTCTACGTTAGGCAGACCATAATCTTCAAATTTTCCGCTTGCTTTGAATTCTTCGAAGTAACCTCTTCCATCGGTATAATGTAAGGCTCCGTTAAATGATAATTGTCCGTTGATTTGCTTTGCATACAGGGCCTGGTAATGACTTTGTGTATACACATCGTTCTGGTCTTTGTACGTGAACTGGTTGTATTTTCGGTTGTTGGAATTGAATAAGTTCAGGGAATCTGCGGTTGAATTGTACAAATATCCCAGGTTATTTTCATAATGGGTCTGTAAACCTTCACGGTCGCCACGGAGCTTCGCTTCCGGAACACCATTCCAGGCCTGGTAGGTTTCTTCAGAACCACCAAACACGTTAATCCTTAGCAAGCTGGTCTTTCCATGATAGGCGCCCGATAAAAAGAAAGACTTTAGATCAGCAGCGCTACGGTCGATGAAACCATCAGATTTGATTCGGGACAGGCGACCGTCAAAGCTCCATTGATTGTCGATCAGTCCGGTACCTACCTTGACGGTATTCTTCAGCGTATTAAAAGAGCCGAACGTATTGTTGAGTTCTGCATAAGGTACGTCTGATGATGCGCTGGTCTGGATGTTTAAACTACCGCCAAAAGCGCCCGCACCATTTGTTGAAGTTCCAACACCGCGTTGGATCTGGATGTTGTCCACAGAAGAGGCAAAGTCGGGCATATTTACCCAAAATGTCCCCTGGCTTTCGCTGTCGTTGTATGGGATTCCATTTACGGTAACATTCACCCTGCTGGCGTCACTGCCTCTTATCCTGATCCCCGTGTAACCTACACCTGCTCCAGCGTCAGAAGTAACGACAACACCAGGTGTGTTGTTTAAAATGAATGGCAGGTCTTGCCCAAAGTTGTTTTGTTCAATTTCGGCTTTCCCTATATTTTTGTACGTAGTGGGAGATTTCTCCCCTGCACGTGTAGCCGTAACAATTACCTCATCTGCAAGAAATGCGGATGGAGACAAAATAAAATCAATCACTTCATCATTTTTGAGGTTAATGGTTCTTTCCACCGTTTGATTGCCAATATAACTTACACTCAAAGTGTAGTTCCCTGCCCGTAGATCTTTGAATTGGTATTTCCCTTGTGCGTCAGTAATGATTCCGGTCGACTGGTTCTTAATTCTTACCGATGCACCTTCCAGTTTTTTACCCGATCTTTCCGATACAGTGCCTGAAATTGTAAATTGTGCTTTTGCCAGATTAGGCAACAACAGGATCGCGATTAGGGCGATAAATAGTGTTCTCAATTTTTGATCTTTTAGTTAAACCACTGCAAGTAAGGGGTACTCACAGCCCAGTTAAACTCCATAACTCCAATCCCTACGCCGGCATTATCCGGATCAGGTGCATATATCTGTTTTCAGATATATTGGGTATGCTCTCAGCCTGTTTTTGTGTTTTTTGCAAAACAAGGCACCCCCTTTTGATGAGGTAAAGGTACCTGCTTATTTTATCAATTACAAGAAAGGAAATAAGTTAAGCGCGTTGAAGAAAATCATCAACAGCAGTTAAAGCATGGTCAAGCCTGTCTTCCACTCCCTGGATCAATACATAATTTGCGTTTAAAGCACGCAATTCTTTATGCCATACCTCCAGGAAGTATTCGCGTTTATGAGGGAAATCCCTGAGCGGGTCTTCCTGCCAGGGAAGATCAATGTCCATCAATAAATATAGATCATAATGATATTGCGGCAGCGCATCCAAAACTACCGTTGGCGTTTCATTATAAACCTCATCGCACCATATTTTTACAGTTAGAAAGGTAGTGTCGCAAAATATGAAGTCTTTCTCTGCAACGGATTCTATAGACGCTTCAAGGGCCACCTGCCCATGGAACATGTTCAATTCATCTTGCAACGTGCAGGGCGATGTCAGTGCAGCACAATAATAACGCGCATATTCAGGTACCCATAGGGTCTGGTAATGCGTTGCCAGGAGATTGGTTATGGTCGATTTTCCCGTGCTTTCCGGGCCAACTATAGCTATTTTTTTAATTTGCTTGTTCACGGTAAATTTTTCTCCATTCTAAATAGCCGACCAATGCAATATAAACATATAACGTATACATGATCGCAGTTGCGTATAGGTCTTTCGATAGGTACATTCCGACATAAATGATATCAACAAAGATCCAGATCAGCCAATTCTGGATCACTTTTCTGGCCAGGAAAATTTGTGCGACCAGACTGCATGCTGTGCAAAAACTATCCAGGTAGGGTAATGCAGCATCTGTGTTCTTGTAAAGCAATTGCCCAAGTATGACGGTGAATACAAGAATGCCGATTGCCGAAAAAAGCATTTCTTTCTTTCCCGCACTGCTGATCGGTCTTGATGTCTTTTGATGGTTAGCGGCTTTGCTCCAGTAATACCAGCCATAAATGTTCATAAAGAAGAAGTAGACCTGTAAGCCCATGTCGGCATACAACTTCGACTCAAAGAAAATAAACATATAGACCACAACGCTGACAAGCGCGATAGGCCAACTGTAGATGTTATTTCTTGCTGCAAGCCAGACGCATATTATTCCCGTTAACACACCGAGCCATTCTAAGGCGCTCGTTTGGAAAAGAAACTGACTGAGGCTGTCTTTGAGTAATTCCATCGCCCCAAAAGTACTAAACGGATTTACATAAAAAAATCCGGCTGAGCTAAAGAGCCCGGCCGGATATAAACCAAACAAACTATATATGAAGATTACCCTATGAGAAGGATGCTTTAAATCTGGTTACATATCTAGTAAACGTACAATAACGAGGGATAGTGTCGATTTTACACCTACATGCCTAATACCTTGGTATTCTGACCATTTGATGACCATTCCCGAAACAAAAGCCCGCAGGAATTGTAGATAATAACATGAAACCTGATAAATACCGTTATGTATAACCATGCCCTTATAAGTAAACTTTAAACTAAATTGCAGTGTATGAAAAGGAAAATAAACGTATTAATGATGATGGGGCTTTCCCTGGCCCTGGTTGCATTTACTTTCATCAAGGAAAGTGGCATTATGGGAAAAATTTCTCCGGTTGGAGCTGCAACTGAAGTTTTGGCGGTATCGGGAACAGACACGCTGAAAACAGTGGTCAGCAACGGCAGTTTCGTATTAAGCCCAATTAAACCCCGCACGTATACCATCTGGATCAAAGCGAATGCGCCTTACAGGGATTCGTTGATTGAAAATGTGGCCGTTATAGACAGTGCCATAACAGATATCGGTGAAATTAAACTTGAACGGTAATTGCTTGCAGGCAGTTAAAGGAGGATGTTTAATCCTCCTTTTTTATTTACAACTGTTTTTTAAAAAATAGCTGATTTTAATGCGCAAAACTGTAACTTTGCATCCCGACAGAAGAGTCGGAGCGTTACACCCTTTCAAAGGAATATCTCCAGACTGGTTCCGGTCTAAAAAAAGCATTTTTTACCATATTTTACATTAGACTTTTTAAAGCCTTATGCCCAAAGACACCTCCATACGCTCAGTACTAATTATTGGATCAGGACCTATCATCATTGGTCAAGCTTGCGAATTTGACTATTCGGGATCTCAAGCCGCTTTATCATTGAAAGAAGAAGGGATTGAAGTTTCGATTATAAATTCTAATCCCGCAACAATCATGACTGATAAGGTGATTGGGGACCACGTTTACCTCTGGCCTTTAACAGTAGATTCAATTGAGCAAATCTTACAAGAACGTAAAATTGATGCAGTATTGCCTACCATGGGCGGTCAGACGGCACTAAACCTTTGTAAAGAGGCAGAAGAGCGTGGTGTTTGGGAAAAATACGGTGTTAAAGTAATTGGGGTAGATGTTGCCGCAATTGAAAAGACAGAAAATAGAGAAGCCTTCCGTCAGCTAATGGTTGATATAGGTGTAGGTGTTGCGCAATCAAAAATTGCCAACTCTTTCCTTGAAGGTAAGGAAGCAGCTCAGGAAATCGGCTATCCGCTGGTGATCCGCCCTTCCTACACCCTTGGTGGTTCAGGAGGTGGATTTGTCCATAAAAAAGAAGATTTTGACCATGCGTTGAAACGTGGTCTTGAGGCTTCACCAACACACGAAGTACTGGTTGAAAAAGCCGTATTGGGTTGGAAAGAATACGAGTTGGAATTGTTACGCGACAGCAATGATAATGTGATCATCATTTGCTCGATCGAAAACTTTGACCCAATGGGAATCCATACAGGTGATTCAATCACAGTAGCACCGGCAATGACCTTGTCAGACCGCTGTTATCAGGATATGCGTAACCAGGCCATCAAAATGATGCGTGCCATCGGCAACTTCGCAGGTGGTTGTAATGTGCAGTTCTCTGTAAACCCGGACAACGACGAGATCATCGCTATCGAGATCAATCCAAGGGTTTCACGTTCATCAGCGCTTGCCAGTAAAGCTACCGGATATCCAATTGCTAAGATTGCATCCAAACTGGCCATAGGTTATAACCTTGATGAACTGGAAAATCAAATCACTAAAACAACATCAGCATATTTCGAGCCTACACTGGATTATGTGATCGTAAAAGTACCACGCTGGAACTTTGATAAATTTAAAGGCGCCAATATGGAACTTGGTCTGCAGATGAAATCTGTAGGGGAAGTAATGGCAATCGGACGTACTTTCATAGAAGCCCTGCAGAAAGCTTGTCAGAGTTTGGAAATTGGTCGTGCAGGTCTAGGCGCTGATGGCAAACATAACAGAAGCATTGATGAGATCATGCATGGTTTGGAACACGCCAGCTGGAACCGCCTGTTCCTGATCAAAGACGCCATGACTATGGGTGTGCCATTAGAGTCGATCCGTAAAGTTACCCGTATCGATAAATGGTTCCTTTCGCAGATCCAGGAACTGGTTCAACTAGAAACAGAACTTAAACGTTATTCACTAAATAACATCCCTAAAGATTTCTTCTTCACCCTGAAACAAAAAGGCTTTTCTGATATCCAGATCGCGTTTCTGTTGGGTAATGTGACTGAAGATGAGGTTTACGAACGCAGAAAATCATTAGGCATCAGACGGGTTTATAAAATGGTAGATACCTGTGCTGCTGAATTCGCTGCACAAACACCATATTATTACTCTACTTTCGAAGAAGAGAACGAGTCAATTCCATCGGATAAAAAGAAGGTGATCGTTCTTGGATCCGGACCTAACCGTATTGGTCAGGGTATTGAATTTGATTACTCTTGTGTGCATGGTTTACTTGCGGCCAAAGAAAGCGGTTTTGAAGCGATCATGATCAATTGTAATCCTGAAACGGTTTCTACGGATTTCAATATGGCTGATAAGCTATATTTTGAGCCGGTATTCTGGGAGCATGTAAGAGAGATCATCGAACTGGAAAACCCATATGGAGTAATTGTTCAATTGGGTGGGCAAACCGCACTTAAGATGGCTGAGAAGCTCCATGAAAATGGGATTAAGATCATCGGAACTTCATACAATGATATGGATGTTGCGGAAGACAGAGGACGGTTCTCTGACCTTTTAAAAGAACTGGAGATCCCTTACCCTAGATATGGTGTTGCAGAAAATGCAGAAGAAGCTATAGTCGTTGCAAATGAAGTAGGATACCCGGTACTGGTAAGACCAAGTTATGTGTTGGGTGGACAAGGCATGAGCATTGTAATTAACGATGATGACCTGGAAAAAGCAGTGGTAAAACTGCTGGGTGATCTTCCTGGTAACAGGGTGCTGATCGATCATTTCCTGGATAGGGCAGAAGAGACAGAATCAGATTCCATCTGTGATGGCGAAGATGTTCACATCGTGGGATTGATGGAGCATATCGAGCCAGCAGGTATTCACTCAGGTGATTCAAGCGCAGTTCTTCCTCCGTTCAGCTTGTCGGAGAAGGTAATGAATGACATGGAAACCTATTCTAAAAAGATTGCAAGGGCATTGAATGTAATCGGGTTGTTAAACATCCAGTTTGCTGTTAAAGACGAAAAGGTATATGTGATCGAGGCGAATCCAAGGGCATCGAGAACGGTTCCGTTTATCGCAAAGGCTTACGATGTCGCCTATATCAACATTGCGGCCAAGATCATGCTTGGTGTAAATAAACTGAAAGACTTTACAATCGAGCGTAAACTGAAAGGTTACGCTATAAAAGAACCAGTGTTCTCTTTTGATAAATTCCCTGAGGTGACCAAAGAACTTGGGCCTGAGATGAAATCAACAGGAGAATCCATCAGGTTTATCAAAGATCTTGAAGATCCTTATTTCAGAAAGTTGTACAAGGACAAGTCGATGTACTTATCTAAATAAAATTCAATCAAATTGAAAGTCCCGGAAGGGACTTTTTTTTTGCGCGAAAAGACCGTTACGAAGTTTAAAGCAAAAAAAATCCTCGTTATCTTACGATAACGAGGATAATCATCCCTATTGTTTTGTTAATATTCATAAATGAACGCTAACGTGTAGATAAAGGCAATTAGCAGGCCAAACTTACAAATCCGGGTGCAATAAATGTAAACGGTTGTAAACCAGCATTATGCCAAACGTGTAAAGTTTTGTCAAATATTGGAATTGTGTAAAAATATTCACAAACTGCGGATAATTGAGGCGTATTTTACCCGAAATGCCTCAATTTATCCGAAAAGGATTGAAAAGACATCTTCTATTTTGCTTACCGCAGTCAATTCAATCTTGTAGCGGTCGACAATTAATCCTTTCAAATTATAATTAGAAATAAAGATCCGTTCAAAACCTAGTTTTTCTGCTTCAGAGATCCGCTGTTCGATTTTGTTGACCGCCCTGATCTCTCCGGAAAGTCCGACTTCAGCGGCGAAGCATAATTTCGAAGAGATGAAGATCTCTTCATGTGAAGAAATGATCGCAACCAGAATAGCGAGATCTATGGCCGGGTCTTCGACCTTGATTCCCCCTGCAATATTGAGGAATACATCACGTGTACTCAATCTGAAACCACATCTTTTTTCCAGCACAGCTAGCAACATATTCATCCGTTTCGTGTCAAAGCCATTTGAAGAGCGCTGAGGCGTTCCATATGCAGCGGCGCTAACCAATGCCTGGGTTTCTATTAACATTGGTCTGGCGCCTTCTATTGTAGCCGAAATGGCAATTCCACTGAGCTGTTCATCGCGTTGCGATAATAAGATCTCCGAAGGGTTTGATACCTGTCGCAACCCGGTGCTGTGCATGGCATATATTCCCAATTCCGCTGCGGCACCAAACCTGTTCTTGATCGACCTCAAAATTCGGTAAACGTGATGTCTGTCTCCTTCAAACTGCAGGACCGTATCTACCATGTGTTCCAGGATCTTTGGGCCGGCAATCGTGCCATCCTTCGTAATGTGACCGATCAGGAATACGGGGGTGCTGGTTTCTTTTGCAAACCGCAGCAGTTCGGCAGTGCATTCCCTTACCTGGGAAACACTTCCCGGAGTTGATTCAATATGTGCAGAATGCAGTGTTTGTATAGAATCAATAATGACGATGTCAGGATTGAGCGTCTCTATTTGCTTGAAGATATTTTGTGTAGCGGTTTCCGTTAAGATATAGCAGTCTGCTTTTGGAACCTCAGTGATCCGTTCCGCGCGCATCTTTATCTGCTGCTCACTCTCCTCGCCAGAGACGTACAGTATCTTTTTGCCGGAGATGTTCAAAGCAAGCTGAAGCATCAGCGTAGATTTACCAATTCCAGGCTCACCACCAATCAAAGTGACTGAACCTGCAACCAATCCGCCGCCCAGAACCCGGTCCAGTTCGGTATCACCGGTGAGCATGCGGTCTTCACTTATAGACTGAATATGTTCTACCTTATTGGGCTTACTTACCCGTTGCGTTTCGGTGCTTGCTTTCCACGATGGGACCTTAGCTGCCGACTTCTCAATTACTTCTTCTACAAAAGTATTCCACTCGTTACAGGAAGGACATTTACCCAGCCATTTCGCTGATTCATATCCGCAACTCTGACAAAAATATGCTGATTTCGTTTTAGCCAATTTGATTTGAATTTTAAGGTTTTTGCGTTTTGACGGAAGAACCACATTTCCGTTTCGAAAGCTTCGATTTGCGCTTACGAATTTAGGCTAATTGTATGATAAAGCAGCTACTAAATCACAAAACAGCCCCGACCTCAAAGAGATCGGGGCTGTTCAGATAACAGGAAGTCCTACTATAATTTAATCTCTTCGTCTTTTGAAGAAATAAAGTGGAACTCAGTAAGGTTATAAGATGGAACCGCTCTGATTTTTATGCGTTGTCCAAATTTAAAGAACCATTTCCACTGTAAGGAGATGAGTCCTTTCTTGATATATGCTTCGATGTAAGGATGTACACAAAGCGTAATTTTTTTTTCGTTTTGCTCCTGCAAAATATAGGTCAGATTGTTTTCAATCTCGTCCATTAGAACGATACTGGCCTTGATTTCTCCCGTGCCACCACAGGCAGGGCATTTCTCGCTGGTCACGATGTTCATTTCCGGTCTGACACGCTGACGGGTGATCTGAACCAGACCAAATTTACTAGGTGGAAGGATCGTATGCTTAGCGCGGTCCAACATCATCAGATCACGAAGGTGATCAAATAACATCTTCCTGTTCACGGGCTTGTGCATGTCAATAAAATCGATCACAACAATACCACCCATATCACGCAAACGAAGCTGACGGGCAATTTCTTTGGCCGCCTCTTTATTCACCTGCAAAGCATTCTCTTCCTGGTTTTCTTTGCTTGCCGTTCTATTTCCGCTGTTCACATCAATAACATGCAGCGCTTCAGTATGCTCTACTACCAGGTAAGCACCACCAGCAAGGTTCACCGTTTTACCAAAAGCATTTTTGATCTGCTTCTCAATTCCGAAATGTTCGAATATAGGCTCTTTATGCTTGTAAACTTTAACGATCTTCTCCATCTCAGGAGAGATCTCATGTACGTAAGAACGAATATCTTCGAACAAATGAATGTCGTTTACGTAAACATTCGTGAAGTCCGTACTCAGGATATCCCGGATCAGCGTAGACGTCCGGTCCATTTCGCCCCAAACACGTTTAGAGGGTTCTGCATCGGGCAACTTTTTAATGAAGCTCTCCCATTTTGCTACAGAGTCTAAAAGGTCCTTCTGAAGTTCCGCAACACCTTTCCCTTCGGAAACTGTTCTGATAATTACCCCGAAATTTTTAGGCTTAATACTTTCAATAATCTTTTTAAGTCGATTACGTTCGGTATTGCTTTTAATCTTTTTTGAAATTGAGATTACGTTAGAGAAGGGCACCAATACAATATATCTTCCTGCTATAGAAAGATCAGAACTTAAACGCGGTCCTTTTGTTGAAATCGGCTCCTTTGCGATTTGGACAGGCAATACCAGGTTTTTACCAACCACTTCAGATATTTTACCTGCTTTATTAATGTCCCCTTCTAATTTGAAGTTATCTAATAGTGTGCCATTAACAGAGCCGTTACGCTTGATTTTTGTAAGCTTTATTAAAGACTGGACTTGCGGACCAAGATCAAAATAATGCAAAAAGGCATCTTTCTCATAACCAACATCAACAAACGCAGCATTCAGGCCGGGCATAATTTTCTTTATACGGCCTAAATATATGTCGCCAACAGCGTAATTGTTATTGATCTGTTCTTTATGAAGTTCTACAAGTTGTTTGTCTTCAACTAAAGCTATGGTTACTCCCGAGGGAGATGAATCTATAATTAGTTCCTTTACCAAAAGCTACAGATTGAGGCATTGCTGCCTTATTAACACATGGACAAATAAAAAAAACATTGCTGCCAACAACTAAGGCTACGATTAGATCCTAGCCTTAGTTGTTGAGCAATACATTAAGAAAACTATTTTTTCTTATGTCTGTTTTTTCTTAAACGTTTTTTGCGTTTGTGTGTAGCCATTTTATGTCTTTTTCTTTTTTTACCGCTCGGCATAGTCTTAAATTTTAAATATTTTTAAATCTGTTTATTATTATTTTTTTGTTTTTAATGCGATCACTTTTTCATCGATAAACTTCGATAGTGTAGCATTAGCAGCAAGTTTTTTGCTTTTCAAATAGGCATCGATAGCCTCATCGTTCTTCCCAAGGTTCTCATACGCTGTTCCCAGATAGAAATAAGCATCAGGAGAGGGTTTGATGGCAATAATACTATTAAACCTGGTAATCGCTTTGTCGAACTGACCCGATTTGATGGCGAAAGTACCCAGGCTCATATTGGCCTTTAAGTTCTTCGGATCCTTTTTCACTACATCCATTAACATGGCAATTCCCTGCATAGGCATACCCATTCCATTAACAATGGTAATACCCAAGCCAGTTTTTGCATCTGCATTCGCAGAATCGATTGCCACTGCGTTGGTATAAGCCAGGTTGGCTTTTTGCAATAGTGCAGGTTGTAAAACGCTGTCGCGGGTGTTGTCGAACGCCTTCAAGAAGCGGTCGCCCGTTACCAGCCAGTTTTGTAAAGAAGGTTCCTTATCGGCAACGATCTCTAAGTACAATGCGCTCGGAACTGGTTGTTCCAGGTCATCCCACTTTTGCGCCAATAATTTGGCCGTTGGAACCTGTTCGTTTCCTTTAGCACTTTTAAAAGTGTTTTCTAAGTTGGTAATTTCCAGCGCAAGATTCGGGTTCAACATGTTCTTACCAGTAGTAGAAACCTGGTTTAAATCGATTGCTGCTGTTTCTGAAGTGGTCATCTGGCCGCCTGCAGGAACAGCAGCGGTCGTTTCTCCTTTTGGTTTTACCAAACCTTTAATATCCCTCGTAAACAAAAACGCCACAAGCAGAACCATTGCGCCTATTAGAATATATTGTTTGGATCGGATACTTTTTATCATGGTAATTACGCTTCTACGCTAAGTTTTTTTGAGTTGCTTTTAACTTTGTCAACAAAAACTTTTGCTGGTTTAAAACTTGGCACAAAGTGCTCAGGGATAATTATTGCAGTGTTCTTTGAAATATTTCTTGCAGTTTTTTGTGCTCTCTTCTTAACAACAAAGCTACCAAAACCTCTTACATAAACATTTTCGCCTCCGATCATACTATTTTTGATGACCTTGAAAAATGCTTCAACGGTTTCTTGTACATCTACCTTTTCAATTCCTGTTTTCGTTGATATTTCTGAAATAATATCTGCCTTAGTCATATTTTATGTTTATTAATTTACTGTGTGTTGTGTTATTATCATTGTTTTGGGGTTGCAAAAGTATTGCTTTTTAATGAGATAGGAAAATAAAAGATTATTTATTTGTCTCATCTTCTATCACCGGAGTGCAACTTTTACGAAAAACAAATTATAACAACGTATTTTTGACAACATGAGTTTTCAATCCGAAATCATAAACTGGTATGAAGCCCACAAGAGGGATCTGCCCTGGAGAAAGACCAGGGATGCGTATGTCATCTGGCTTTCTGAAGTGATTTTACAGCAAACGCGTGTAGAACAGGGCCTTCCCTATTTTAACCGGTTTTTGGAGAATTACCCGACAGTGCAGGATTTTGCCGGTGCATCGGAAACACAGATCTTGAAGCTCTGGCAGGGTTTAGGGTACTATTCAAGGGGTAGAAACATGCTTCATACCGCCATTGAAGTTTGTGCGCAACATAATGGCCAATTTCCCACTAAATATGAGCAATTGATTACATTGAAAGGGATTGGGGAATATACGGCGGCGGCAATAGCTTCCTTCTCTTCCAATGAATCGAAGGCGGTGCTTGATGGAAATGTTTTTCGGGTGTTGGCCCGCTATTTTGGGGTTGCTGAACCTATCAACACTGGTGCTGGCAAAAAGCAATTTTCAACGCTTGCCCAATCTTTGGTATCGGGTCAGGATGCCTCCATATACAATCAGGCGATGATGGAATTTGGCGCCTTACAATGTAAACCAAAATCTCCGGATTGCCTTAACTGCCCGATTCAAACCGGCTGTTTCGCAAACCAGCAGAACCTGGTCCACACGCTTCCGGTGAAGTTGAATAAGTTGAAGAAGCGGATTCGATATTTCAATTATTTTGTTTGTAGGTCCGATGATGCCATTCTTGTAAATAAGCGAAGCGCTGGAGATATCTGGCAGGAGCTGTATGATTTTCCTTTGATCGAAACGGTGGAAATGCACCAAAATGATCAGGAATCTTTTCAGGAAAAACTGAAAAACGTCTTTGGAACAACATGTAAAATCAATACAATCAGTAGGCAAAAACATTTATTAACACACCAAACTATATATGTTGAATTTTTTGGTTTAGATAATTATATCATTAACTTTAATAAGCACACAGAGATAAAATGGGTTTCTTTGGCCGAGTTTGATGAGTTGCCGCAGCCAAAAGTGATCACAAATTTTATGAATATGCATTTTAATTACTTAGAAAAACCATAATTCATGTCAGGCATTAACAAAGTTATTTTAGTAGGACATTTGGGCAAAGATCCTGAAGTCAGACATTTAGACGGAGGAGTAACGGTTGCTAGTTTTCCACTGGCGACTTCAGAAACCTATAATAAAGATGGTAGAAGAGTAGAGCAAACTGAATGGCACAACATCGTATTGTGGAGAGGTTTGGCAGACGTTGCATCTAAGTATTTGCAAAAAGGCAAATTGGTTTATATTGAAGGGAAATTAAGGACCCGTTCTTTTGAGGACAGGGAAAAAGTAAAGAAATACGTGACGGAAGTCGTCGCTGAAAATTTTACTATTCTGGGCAGGAGGAGCGATTTTGAACCTACACCGGTGAGCAATGAAGGGACGACACCAAAAAGTGAATCGGAGTATACCGATCAGTCCGATACCTCGGGAGATCTGCCATTCTAAGATATAAAGGCTGTATCGTACCCGATACAGCCTCAGAAATGATATTATTCTACTGTTACTGACTTGGCAAGGTTTCTTGGCTGGTCAACATTGCAACCCCTCAACACAGCGATATGGTAAGACAACAATTGTAAAGGTATTGTTGCCAGTAGCGGTAAAAACGCTTCACTTGCATCCGGGATCTCAATACAATAATCTGCCATCTTCCGAACTTCGACGTCTCCCTCGGTAACGATCGCCAACACAATTCCTTTTCTAGCTTTCACTTCCTGGATATTGCTGATCACCTTTTCGTAAGAAGAGTTTTTGGTCGCAATCACCACCACCGGCATTTCCTCGTCGATCAAGGCGATAGGTCCGTGCTTCATTTCTGCAGCGGGATAACCTTCAGCATGTATATAGGAAATCTCATTAAGTTTTAACGCACCTTCCAGGGCCACAGGGAAGCCACTGCCTCTTCCCAGGAACAGACAGTTCCTGGAGTCTTTGAACTTCTCTGCGATCTCTTTTATGATCTCATTGGAGTCAAGTACTTTCTGGATCTTTTCAGGAATCAGATCCAACTCAGTAAGCAGCTCTACCAGCTTCGAATGGGTCAGTGTACCTTTTTGTTGGGCCATATAAAAGGCCATTAATGTCAGTACGGTAACCTGAGCAGTAAAGGCTTTTGTTGAGGCTACACCGATTTCAGGACCGGCATGGGTATAGACACCAGCATGGGTTAATCGTGGTATTGACGCGCCGACCACATTACAAACACCAAAGATGGTAGCGCCTCTTTCTTTGGCCATTTCTATAGCAGCCATTGTATCTGCGGTTTCGCCTGATTGGGAGATTGCGATCACTACATCTTTTTCTGTAATGATCGGGTTCCGGTACCTGAACTCCGAAGCATATTCAACTTCAACAGGGATTCGTGCGTATTCTTCAATTAAATATTCTCCCACAAGACCGGCATGCCATGAAGTACCACAGGCCACAATGATGATCCTATCAATATTTTTTAATTTATCTGCGTATTCTTTGATCCCGCCAAGCTGAACTTTCCCTTCATTCGGATAGATCCGGCCACGCATACAATCTCTGATCGAACGCGTCTGCTCGAATATTTCTTTGAGCATAAAATGCTCGTATCCGCCCTTTTCCAGGAGTTCCAATTTCAATTCCAGTTCCTGAACATAAGGGGTCTGGATCACATTGTCTAACCTTTTGATCAACAATTCATCCCGCTTTAAAAAGGCGATTTCATTGTCGTTAAGGTAGATCACGTTTTTCGTATATTCTACGATTGGCGTTGCATCTGAAGCAATGAAATATTCCCCGTTGCCTACACCGATCACCATCGGACTACCTTTCCTGGCCGCTATAAGTTGTCCCGGCTGCTCTTCATCCATTACCACAATGGCATATGCACCGGTCACTTCGTTCAGGGCTAACCTCACTGCCTCCAGAAGGTCGGTATTGTCATTCTTATAGACTTCCTCAATAAGGTGAACTAAGACCTCTGTGTCAGTGTCACTTTTGAACTCGTGTCCTCTGCGGAGCAGCTCTTCCTTGAGCGTAGCATAATTTTCTATGATCCCATTATGGATAATGGTTAGTTTTCCATTGTGTGAGGTATGCGGATGCGAGTTCCTGTCGGACGGCGCGCCATGAGTTGCCCATCTCGTATGCCCGATCCCTATCGTTCCTGAAACATTCT
Organism: Pedobacter sp.; assembly: GCA_031179845.1. Lineage (GTDB taxonomy): Bacteria > Bacteroidota > Bacteroidia > Sphingobacteriales > Sphingobacteriaceae > Pedobacter. The sequence continues at coordinate 22,395 of JAPSHM010000003.1, read as the reverse complement.
TTCCTTCGGCAAAATCTTCAAGTGCCTGTACTTTTCCTGCTTTCTTATAGACATTCAGACCTGTGCCATTTATCAATGCGATACCTGCGCTGTCATAGCCCCGATATTCTAGTCTTTTTAATCCTTTAATAACTATAGGCCAAGCTTCTCTATGACCAATGTAACCAACTATTCCACACATATATTAGGTTTAAAAGTAAAATCCCCCGAAAATAAATATTCTCGGGGGATTTGACCACATAAAGAAATGAATTTAATTCACTTGAGTATAGTAAATATTTAACTTGATCAGTTTATCACCAGCAACCGGGTTCTTTTTCCATTTGCTGATGATCGACCTGGCTGCTGAGGTTACCGGAGGAGTAACGTTAAACTCTGTAAGCGAGCTTGGAGCCAGGAAAGTACCATAATCTTCTGTCTTTCCATCCAGTAAATCCTGTATATAACTGGTTACCGTAAAAAGGTACCTTTGTCTTACCGAATCGAAATAACCACCAAATAACAAGGGGTCTCCAAGTGCCCTTGGGTCTCCACGGTAGGATTGAGTGGTGTTGTCGTTATCCGGCACATTTTTCCGCTGACCGGCGATATCATATCTGTAAAGCGCTAGTCTTTGTGCCGCTGTAAAAGGTATTTCGTCAGTTCCCGGACTGAGGTCGATTACGATCTCCGCCTTATTCACCACAACTTTTGTTGCGCTTGAATTTCCTGGTTGTTTTCTTAGATCACTTAAAAAGTTTTTCAAATGAGGGAAAGCAATTTTATTCCTCAATCCTGCCATGGCCTGCAAATAAGTAACCGTGTAAGGTGTTGCTGGGTTTGGATTTTCAAGTTGAGTTAATACCGGAGTGCCCTCATAACTGTGCTTGATGACTGCCGTCACTGGTCCGGAAGTGTTTCCAATTGGGAAATCGACAGCTACAGTATCTCTTGCCGTCGCCGTAGTGGCATTTTGCTTCTTGTAATAGATTTCAATTTTACCATTAGTTCCGGCTAAATCAAAGAATATAATACCACCGGCACCTGTTGCAGTTGCTGTCACTTTGAAGCCTTTAAACGATTTGTAAAAATTGTTCGCATTTGCCAGTGTAGCGGAGTCCTTGTTAATGATATTATTTTGGATAAAAGCATTGTCTAATTTTATCCTCAACTGTGGTACACTCACCGTTGTCAGTGTATCCGCACCTCCGGTTACAATTGTTGTAATTTTGAATTTGGTATTCGGTTTGATTTTACCGGTGAAGGCGCCGCGCCCGGTAGTTTCTGCCGGCCAATCTTTATTGATCAGGTACGAATTTTCTTTCGAGATATCATTGGTCAGCTGATGAACCTTAATGTTATAAACGGAAGTAGTGGTATCGCCGTAGAATTGCGTAGAAAAAGGCAAGACAAGCACTGCGGAATCGATCACCGGATTCGTTCCAAATTTATGGGTTGACACTGGAATTCCAACTGCCATCGCAAGACTGGCTTCAGTTGTTCCAAAAACCGGGTCCGTCATAAATCCAAGGGGGTGTCTAACTAAACCTACACCCGAAGTTACTTCGTCGCGTATAGTTTGTGAGGTAACCGTGGTTGTATCCATTAGTGCACCTTTCACAGCGAAATCAGCATCATCCAAACCAATCGTGTTGGCGTCCTTACAGGAGGCAAAAAGAAAAAGACCTATCAACATGGTTAATAAGTCTTGTTTTGTAAATTTCATATTTAATTTAATAATACCTGAGTTTATGCTATTGAAGCCAATTCTTCACTTGAAATATCCTCATACAACGTATAGAAGTTTTCAAAATTTTCTGTTAAATTATAAGCTAAAGTTGGCTTATTTGAATCTTTAACAAATTTTAACACATTGCTGTGGATGTTTTCATCAGCTAACACCACTGCATCAGAATAAGTTACGGCGCCCATATGCAAAACATTGCAATCCGCATTTTCGAACATTTTAGTGTCTTCAGCAGTCATAGAATTCATGATTGCCTTCTTATGCAAGTTCGAATCTAAGGTTTCCGTAAAGCAGTTCTCATAGATGGAGTACACCACTTTGGCATTTTTAAAAGTAGGGTCATTCTTGTAGGTAGTCTTAATGTAAGCAGGAACCAATGAGGTCATCCAGCCGTGGCAGTGTACAATGTCAGGAGCCCAACCTAATTTTTTAACTGTTTCGAGCGCGCCTTTACAAAAGAAGATTGTCCTTTCGTCATTATCTGCATAAAACTTGTTTTCTTTATCCCTGAATACATACTTGCGCTGAAAATAATCTTCATTGTCAAGAAAGTATACCTGCATCCGTGCGGCTGGAATTGAAGCAACTTTTATAATTAAAGGATTGTCATTGTCGTCGATGATGATATTCATACCTGAGAGACGGATAACTTCGTGCAATCTATTCCTTCTTTCATTAATGTTCCCAAACCTCGGCATCAATATACGGATTTCAAATCCCTTATCCTGCATTGCCTGTGGTAATTGACGGGTAATTTCAGAAATCTTTGTGAGTTCAAGGAAAGGCGACATCTCGTGTGTAACAATCAGTAGCTTCATTTTTGCCATCTCCATATTCTAAATAAAAATTTATGTTAAAGAAAAGATTATCAAGGGGCAAAGGTAATCAAAATAATAACATTTATCAAGAATATGCGCAAGATGTTTTGTTGGGAATGGATAATTAACCAACTTTGCCCCTTGAAATTTACAGGCTGATTTGAAAGTAATAAACACGATAGCGGCATTGAAGTCGCTGCTTGGACCGATTAAATTGGAACAACAAAGAATTGCCCTCGTACCTACAATGGGTGCTTTACATAAGGGACATGTATCACTTGTAAAAATGGCTCAGCAACAGGCCGAAGTGGTCGTATGCAGCATTTTTGTCAACCCAACTCAGTTTACCGACCCGAAAGACCTGGAAAAATACCCACGGCCATTTGAACACGATATGAAAATGCTGGAAGAGGCTGGTTGCCACGTGGTATTTATGCCTTCTGTTACAGAGATGTATCCTACACCCGAGGAATGGCACATCGACCTGGGCCCTGCCGAGTTTCTATTGGAGGGTGAATTCAGAAAAGGACATTACCAGGGGGTGACGCAGATTGTAAAGAAGCTATTTGATGCGGTGAGCCCTGATGTGGCGTTTTTTGGTCAGAAAGATTTTCAGCAGGTGTTGATGATTAAAAACATGGTTGCCTGGTTCAAACTCCCTGTGCAAATTGTTTCCTGCCCAATTATCAGGGAGGACGATGGTTTGGCCATGAGTTCAAGAAATATCCATCTGACGGCTTCAGACCGGGAAAATGCGCTGGTGCTGAGTAGAGCCCTGAATTATGTAAAAGATAATTTCTCTGCATTGAGCATCCCCGAGCTGATTGAAAATGCCAAAGCGCTGATCAATGCAACGCCTGGTGTTGCGTTGGATTATTTTAGCATTGCCAACGGGAAAACATTGCTGCCGGAGGAAGATAAAAGTCACCAGGATATCGTTGTGTTGGTCGCGGCCAAAGTCGGAGAGACACGCCTGATTGATAATATGATACTTCGTTAAGAATAGAAAAAAAACCGATTCATAAAATTAGTTAACTTTGCAACATGATTATCGAGATACTAAAATCGAAAATACACCGTGTTAAGGTCACACAAGCGGAACTGAACTATGTTGGAAGCATTACCATCGATGAAGATCTGATGGATGCAGCGAACATCATTCCGAATGAGAAAGTACAGATTGTGAACAACAATAACGGTGAGCGTTTCGAAACCTATGTAATTAAAGGTGCACGTGGCAGTGGGACGGTTTGTTTGAACGGAGCTACGGCCAGGAAAGTTCAGGTTGGTGACATCCTGATCATCATGTCCTACGGTTCATTGCCAATAGAAGAGGCAAAAAAATATCATCCAATTTTGGTGTTTCCAGACGATAACAATCATCTGTTGAAATAAACTATTATGCAGCCATAGTAGTTTGCTTCATATTAATTAGATTTGGTGTAACTGATTATCTTATAATACAATTATGCTATTTCAATTAAGTGAAGAACAATTGATGATCCGACAGGCTGCACGCGATTTTGCTCAGGCAGAATTGAAGCCTGGGGTTATCGAAAGAGATGAGCATCAGAAATTTCCTGCTGAGGAAGTAAAGAAACTAGGTGAACTGGGTTTTTTGGGTATGATGGTTTCTGAAAAGTACAACGGCAGCGGGCTTGATGCTTTGTCCTATGTACTGGTTATGGAAGAGTTGTCGAAGATCGATGCTTCAGCTTCTGTAGTCGTTTCTGTAAACAACTCCCTGGTCTGCTACGGACTGGAATCCTACGGATCCGAATTTCAAAAAGAAAAATACTTAAAGCCTTTGGCTGCAGGTGAAAAGATAGGCGCTTTTTGTTTGTCTGAACCGGAAGCAGGCTCAGATGCAACCTCACAGCAAACCACTGCTGAAGATAAGGGCGATCATTACTTGTTGAATGGCACTAAAAACTGGATCACCAATGGTGGTACGGCTTCCACTTACCTGGTTATTGCACAGACCGATAAATCATTGAAACATAAAGGGATCAACGCATTTATCTTAGAAAAAGGCATGGAAGGTTTCATGATCGGCCCCAAAGAAAATAAGATGGGGATTCGGGGCTCGGATACCCACTCCCTGATGTTCAATGACGTCAAAGTCCCGAAGGAAAATAGAATTGGAGAAGATGGTTTTGGTTTCAAATTTGCCATGAAAACGCTGGAAGGCGGCAGGATCGGGATCGCGGCTCAGGCTTTAGGCATTGCTGCCGGCGCCTATGAATTGGCGCTCGACTATGCTAAACAACGAAAATCGTTCGGCAAACGTATTGCCGAACATCAGGCTATTGCCTTCAAACTAGCAGATATGGCTACGCAGATCGAAGCGGCAAGAATGCTGGTCTATAAAGCAGCATGGTTAAAAGATCAGGGCCAGTCTTACACACTTGCCGGTTCTATGGCCAAGTTGTATGCGTCTAAAGTAGCCATGGATGTAACCGTTGAAGCTGTGCAGATCCATGGTGGATACGGATTTGTAAAGGAATATCATGTAGAGCGTTTGATGCGCGATGCAAAGATCACACAGATCTACGAAGGCACTTCAGAGATTCAAAAAATGGTGATTTCCAGAGAGATCATCAGATAGAAAATCTTAAAATTAGCAAGAGGCGGATGTTCAAAATGGTTTGAACATCCGCCTCTTTTTTATGATCAGTGCTGGTACTGTCCAGTGATCTGGTTTTGCTTTCACCCTGCTTTTAAAATGCTTTCCTGCTGCTTTTATGTTGCTTGAGCAAAAGGATAGCAAAAGGTTAGCAAAAGAATAGCAAAAGGAAAGCAAAAGAAATGTATAACTCAGGAAGAAGACAGGTACTACATTGACTGGTCTTTTTTGAGCCCGATTTTTAAGCCCGATTAATCTTTATCAGTTCCAGCAATCATGTTGAACAAGCCTTTGATCAATGCAACGGCAATAGCGAGAAATGCAGCAGCCCAGAAACCGGAAGTGTTAAAACCACCCATCAGGTTGTCGACCAGCAAAATCATCAATACGGTAATGATAAAAGACACCAGGCCCAGTGTTAGAAAATTAACCGGGAACGTAAGGATCCTCAGAATGAAACCGATCGTAGCGTTGGCAAGGGCAATCAAAATTGCTGCGATGATCGCCGTCCCATAACCATCTACCTGTACTCCCGGAATGATGTAGGCGCCGATTAATACGGCAAGGCCCATTAATAAAATTTCAATAATCAATCTCATAATTTGTAAATTTGTGGTATGGTTAAAACTATATTTAAGCTGTTGGTCGTTGGTTCGTTTCCAGGATTACTGGCTTCCTGTTCATATGCAAATAATAAGCCACTTTTAATAAAATTTTCTACAGACAGCTCAAGTATCGTTCTTCAAAACATTGCAAAGGCAGAATTATTGCAATTGCAAAACCATTCAGGCAGCGATTCCACCTTCAAAAGCCTGGTCTCCGTCTTACAAACCCCATCAGAGAAAGAACCGGCGCTAAAAGAGCTTCCGGTGAATGGGACGATCCATGTAACGGACAGTAACCTTGTGTTTATCCCGACTACACCCTTTGTAAAAGGAAGGGACTACCTTGTCATTACCCATTTGAGCGCTAAATATGGCGATATCGAAAGGTTGTTAAAAAATGATCTGTCCAACCACCTGCGTCCCAGGCAAAAATTGCTAACAAGATAAGGCAGGGGTTTACGACTATAGCTTCAAAACCATTGTGGCATAGGATTTTTAATTTATAAAAATATTTCGTACATTTGCACTGTTATAGAGGTAAGAGGGGGCAGAAGTCCCCTCTTTTCTATTACTGGGAAATTGGTTATGCAGGTAGAAAAAAGAGTAACAGAACTAGTTGAAGAAAAAATTTCGGATAGGCCGGAATTGTTTTTGGTTGAGGTAAAAATGTTGCCAAACCAAAAACTCATTATCCATGTTGATGGTGATGAAGGGATTAGTATTCAGGATTGTGCCGCCATCAGCAGACATGTTGGTTTTTATCTGGAAGAAGAGAATACCATAGAAAAGGCCTATAATCTGGAAGTTTCTTCCCCGGGTGTTGGTGAACCTTTGCGGTTGAAAAGACAATACGTGAAGAACATAGGACGCGAGTTGAGTGTGAAGCTTAACGGCGGCGAAATTAAGGAAGGCGAGCTATTGAGTGTTGATGAGAACAGCATCACGATCGCGGCCAAGGTTAAAGAAAAGGGTAAAAAGGTTCAGTTGGCAGAAACCAGCATAGGCTTTGATAATATAACAGAAACAAAGGTTTTAATTTCATTTAAATAGAAAATGAGCAATATTAATTTAATCGATTCATTTCAAGAGTTTAAAGACTTCAAGAACATCGACCGTCCTACAGTGATCAGTGTGCTGGAAGAGGTTTTTCGCAGTATGTTGCGTAAAAAATATGGGACGGATGAGAATTGTGACGTAATCGTTAACCCGGACAACGGAGATTTGGAAATCTGGCGGACGAGAAAAGTAATGGAGGACGGTTTTTCTGAGGATGACGATTTAGAAATTGAGCTTTCAGAAGTTAAACAGTTAGACCCTGATATGGAAGTCGGAGACGACTACATTGAGCAGATTACTTTGGAAAGTTTTGGTCGCAGGGCGATTTTAGCTGCCCGTCAGACTTTAGTGTCGAAAGTACTGGAATTAGAGAAAGACGAGATCTTCAAAAAATATAAAGACCGCGTTGGTGAGATTGTTACCGGAGAAGTTTACCAGGTTTGGAAAAAAGAAACGTTGGTGCTGGATGATGAAGGTAACGAATTATTAATGCCTAAAACAGAACAGATACCGGCTGATTACTTCAAAAAAGGTGATGCGGTACGTGCAGTGATCCTGAAAGTAGATATGATCAATGCAACGCCAAAAATCATCATCTCCAGAATTGCACCTGAATTCTTACAACGCTTGTTTGAAATCGAGGTTCCTGAAATCTTTGACGGCCTGATCACGATCAAGAAAATTGTTCGCGAACCGGGAGAGCGCGCCAAGGTTGCGGTTGAATCTTACGACGACAGGATTGACCCGGTTGGTGCCTGCGTTGGGATGAAAGGTTCAAGGATCCATGGTATTGTGAGAGAATTGAAAAATGAGAACATTGACGTGATCAACTTCACGAATAATGTTTCGCTATATATTACAAGGGCATTGAGCCCTGCAAAAATCACTTCTATTAAATTAGATGATGAAACCAAACATGCTTCTGTGTATTTAAAACCAGATCAGGTTTCTTTAGCCATTGGACGTGGTGGTCATAACATCAAATTGGCCGGTAAATTGACGGGTTATGAAATTGATGTTTACCGTGAAGCTGGCGAAGAAGATGAGGATGTGGATATCGAAGAGTTCTCGGACGAAATCGATAGCTGGATTATCGATGAGCTGAAAGCGATTGGCTGCGATACGGCTAAAAGTGTATTGGCCCTTTCTGTTGATGAACTGGTGAAACGTACCGATCTGGAAGAAGAGACCATTAAAGAAGTCATGAGTATTTTAAAATCAGAGTTTGAATAACGTTGGCGATGGTGTTTAACAAATTATGTAGAAATTAAAAACTAATTACCTACACATGAAATAAACAAGAATAAACGTTACTTTTGTATAAGAATTAAAAGAAAAATAGGATATCAATGTCAGACGACAAACCAATAATTTTATTTAAAGCAGTTAAGGAACTTAACGTAGGGATAGCTACGGCCGTTGAGTTTTTAGAAAAGAAAGGCTTTTCTGTTGAGAATAAACCCACTACTAAGCTCTCACGCGACATGTATAATGCATTGTTGAAAGAGTTTCAGGGCGATAAGATCGTAAAAGAAGAAGCCAATCAGATTGTTATTGGTAAAATTCGTCGTGATGAGCCGGAAGTAACTGATAAAGTTGCTGAAGCACCTAGAAAAAATGTTGAATTTGAAAATGAAGGCATCTTAATCAAAAACCTTCAATCATTTGCCCCACCGGTTGAAAAGCCAAAGGAAGAAGTTCCGGCAGTTCCAAAAGTGGAAGAGAAAGCTGAAGAAGCTCCTCGATCCGGGGTGAAAATAGTAGGAAAGATCAACCTTGATGAGTTGAACTCAAAAACACGCCCTGTTAAAAAAGAAGATGCTCCGGCACCTGAAATAAAGGCCGAAACGCCTGTTGCTCCTCCTGTAACACCTGCCGCTCCTGTTGAAAAAGCACCGGAGCCGGTTAAGGAAGTAGCGCAGCCAGCTGAACAGCCTGTTGCAGAAAACAAACCCGAACCTGTAAAACCTGTGGAAACACCTAAAGCCGAGGAGCAGCCTAAACCGGTTGCCGAGGCGCCTATAATTAAAGCTCCTGAGCCAGTAGTTGCCCCTAAAGTAACTCCTGAACCGCCAAAAATTGAAAAGCCGGAAGAGAATGAAGTGATTAAAGCACGTTCAGTGAAACTCTCAGGTCCAAATATTGTCGGAAAGATCACTTTGCCAGTAGCGCATGACCGTAAGTCTCAGCCAGTTGCTTCTTCGGGAGAAAGTGCTGAAGCGAAGAGAAAGCGTAAACGCAAAAAGGCTCCGGGAGGACATCCTGGGCAAGGTACACCGGGACAACAGCAGCAGGGAACACCGCAGCAAAGTGGTCAACCAGCACCAGGCGGACAGCCAGGACAGCCGAAACCTGCGCCTACCTTTGCCAACAGACCGGATTTCAGAAACAATACGAACAATACAGCCAACAGACCTAACTTCAGGAACACCAGACCAGGAGCACCTTCTGGCGGGCCGAAAGAAGAGCCTACGGAAAAAGAAATACAAGATCAGATCAAAGCAACACTTGCTCGTTTGAGTGGTGCTGGTAAATCTGGTAAATTTGCCCAACGTGCCAAATTGCGCCGTCAGAAGCGTGATGATGTTGCATTGACCGCCGATGAGTTGGCAATGGAGCAGGAAGCACAATCCCGTGTATTAAGGGTTACAGAATTTGTAACGGCCAATGAACTGGCCACGATGATGGATGAGCCGGTAACAAAGATTATTGCTACTTGTATGAGTCTCGGTATGTTTGTGTCGATCAACCAACGTTTGGATGCGGAAACACTGACTATTGTTGCTGATGAGTTCGGTTACGAAATACAGTTCGTTAAACCGGATGATGAAAGTGACATCATTATTGAAGAAGAAGATACAGAAGAGGATTTAGTTTCCAGAGCCCCTGTTGTTACCATTATGGGACACGTCGATCACGGAAAGACCTCTTTGCTGGATTATATCCGTAAAGCCAATGTGGTAGCAGGTGAAGCCGGTGGTATTACCCAGCACATTGGTGCTTACATGGTAACGACACCAACAGGTAAAAAAGTAACGTTCCTGGATACACCGGGTCACGAGGCCTTTACGGCAATGCGTGCACGTGGTGCGAAGGTTGCGGATATTGCTATTATTGTTGTTGCAGCGGACGATGCTGTGATGCCTCAAACAAAAGAGGCGATCAATCACGCACAAGCTGCGGGCGTACCGTTGGTATTTGCCTTCACAAAAATTGATAAACCGGGTGCAAACACGGAAAAGATCCGCGAGCAATTGTCTGCCATGAATATCTTGGTGGAGGATTGGGGAGGTAACTTCCAGTCGCAGGAAATATCTGGTAAGAGCGGTCAAAATGTAGATTTACTTTTAGAGAAGGTCTTATTAGAGGCTGAATTGTTAGACCTTAAAGCGAATCCTAATAAACGCGCAACCGGTAGTGTAATTGAAGCTACATTGGATAAAGGTCGTGGTATCGTTACTACGGTCCTTGTACAGGCAGGTACCTTGAAAGTAGGAGATCCTATTCTTGCAGGTAGCTATAGCGGACGTGTTAAAGCGTTGTTTAATGAACGTGGACAGAAAGTTGATAAAGCTGGTCCTTCTGTACCGGTACAGGTATTGGGTATGCAAGGTGCACCTACTGCGGGTGATAAGTTCAACGCATTGGAAAGTGAAGTGGAAGCCAGAGATATTGCAAACAAACGTTTGCAGTTGATGCGTGAGCAAGGGCTTCGTACACAGAAACACATTACGCTTGATGAGATCGGACGTCGTTTGGCGATCGGTAACTTTAAAGAGCTTAATTTGATCGTTAAAGGTGACGTGGATGGTTCGATAGAGGCATTATCGGATTCATTATTGAAATTATCTACTCCTGAGATTCAGATCAATATCATTGGTAAGGCAGTAGGTCAGATCTCTGAATCGGATGTATTGCTGGCATCTGCATCGGATGCGATCATCATCGGTTTCCAGGTTCGTCCATCAACAGGTGCACGTAAACTGGCGGAAGCTGAACAGATCGATATTCGTTTGTACTCGATCATCTACGATGCGATCAACGAGATCAAAGCGGCGATGGAAGGTATGCTTGCGCCAGAGTTTGAAGAGAAGATCACAGCTAACGTGGAGATCAGAGAAACCTTTAAAATCACTAAGGTTGGTACAATTGCCGGCTGTATGGTGTTAGACGGTACGATTACCCGTAACAGCAAGATCCGTATTGTTAGAGATGGTGTGGTAGTTTACACTGGTGAACTGGCTTCATTGAAACGTTATAAAGATGACGTGAAAGAAGTATCAAGAGGTTACGAGTGTGGATTGAACATTCAGAACTTTAATAACATTGAAGTAGGCGATATTGTAGAAGCTTACGAACAGGTTGAAGTGAAAAGGAAGTTGTAAAACTTCGGGAATTATATATTATTTAAAGCGCATTGGAGTTGATCTTCAATGCGCTTTTTTTATAATTGGAAAATGAGGTGGTAATTAATGCTAAAGTAGTATGTTCTGATAAACAGCTTTCGTTTCTTTCATTGACTTTTCAAGCGGAAATTTTTGTAACTGGAGGTGACCTTGGCGAATTTTTTCAGCCCGTCCAGAAAAGCCGCTTACCACACTTATCATGCATTCTGTCATACTTTTGATGGAAAGCGGATCAAAGTATATTGCACCTTCTCCAGCGATTTCACGGAAACATCCCGTGTCACTTAAAAGCGTAATACAATCATTGGTAAACGCTTCTAATATCGGAAAGCCAAAACCCTCCAGAAGAGAAGGGCTCACATAACAGATCGCATGTTGATACAAAGCATTCAACTCTTCTTCAGTGGCCCCTATCTGAATTATGTTATTGCTAAGCCTGTTCCTTAATATGAATTCGGTTTCAATTGAGTTAAAAGAGCTGCCTGTGCACACAAGTTTTAGATCAGGATAGGCAAAAATCACTTTTTTGAAAGCATTGAGAAAGTTGAAAAAGTTTTTATAGCCAGTACGGTCGCCTATATACAGGATATATGGTGAGTCGGTTTGTGAGAGTTGCTGCTGTTTAGTTTTTTTTGTGATGTCTATACCATGATACACTACGGTAATCTTTTCATCGGGAATTGCATATATATTTTTTAGATCCTTTTTTGTGCTTTCAGAAATAGCGATAATATGATCTGCCTTAGCAATGGTTAGCCGTTTGAACTTTGTAAACTCATCAAAGGACATAAAGTACTCAGGATATAACTCATGGATCATGTCATGTACCGTGAGTACAAAAGGCTTTTTTAAATGACCAAGGAAATAAGGATCGTAGTATGTTGGGTGAAACAAGTCAAAGTCATTCTTTTGAATTCTATCTATAGAATATTGTCGGTTGTATTTGACTTGCTTCTTTTTTCTCTTTAACATAAAACGTGTGAACAAGCTATTTGAAAACCTATCGTTCTTCAAATAGAAGTTTTCGGTTCTAAGTAGGGCTACCTGGTTTTCAAATTCTTGATCGCTCTGCAGATAATGATGGAGATTTGCAAAATATCGGGAAATTCCACCATACTTTTGCATGTCAAATGTCTGGTGATCCATTAATACATTTATCATTCTATAAAAGTAATAAATTAGATGAGTTTGGTTAGATCTATCCCCACATTTTCAAGTAGACTAATAGATAAGCGCCTTAAAAAAAATTGATATCTTTGAATGAAAATAGTTCAATTATCAATATGAATAAAGGGGGGTACAGGGAAAAGGGATTAAGCGCTGTTAAAGACGATCGCGTTCCACTTATCTCTATTGTAACAGTGGTGTATAATGGAGAACATCACATGCAAACGTGTATTGATACCGTAGATGCACAGCCCTATCCTAACCTGGAGCACATTATCATCGACGGGGGGAGTGCTGATCAGACATTGCAGATCCTGCAAAAGAACAACGACCGGATTGCTTTTTGGATAAGTGAGCCGGACAGCGGAATTTATTACGCTATGAATAAGGCCATCCAGTATTGTAAAGGGGATTGGTACATGTTTTTAGGAGTCGATGACTTGTTACTGGACGGTTTTTCTGAGCTGGCGTTAAAGCTGAAGGACCCTCAGACAGCTTATTATGGTTGCGTAGTTTATAAAGGGGTGCCACAGTACGATGGGCCTGTTGATACGTTCAAACTAGTTAGATCTAATATTTGTCACCAGGCACTACTTTACCCAAAAGTTGTTTTTGAAACACATGAATACGATGTGCGCTATAAAATAGCTGCCGACAATGTTTTGTTATTCCTTTTATGGAAACAAAAACGGGTTAAGTTTGAATACCATGAAATTGTGATATCAGTGTTTAACCACCTTGGCATTTCAGGCAGTGATTGGGACAGGCTTTTCTTTCAAAACCGGGGTCAGTTAATCTACAATCATTTGGGAATATGGCCTTATGTTTATCATCTGTATATTTCTTTTATTGAGAAAGTTGATAAAAAGGTCCAGAAAAAAATCCGTAAGTTCAAAAAACTTCTAAGCGGAGATTAATTTACTTTGATCGGAAATAGTTCTTCATTGATTTCCAGGTTCTTGAAAGAATGTTTTTCTTTTTCAATGGTGGTACATAATTTTCTTTTTCCTGCGTAAAAATATCAGCCTCAATAGTAGGTAGTACAAAATCGGGATGAGTTAAGTCCGTCATCAATTCGGTTTCCAATTCAGCGAAGTAATTATTTTCATCAAAGGTATGAGTAGCATCTGCTCTAAAACCGATATTGCTAATCAGATTTTGATTCGGTATCACAGATAGGCCGTTGTTGATCAAGTTTAGATAAGCATATTGGTAATCCCAGGTATCAATTTCACCTTTGTACGTTTTTTCCAATGCATTTATCCAGTTTGCTTTGAAAGGGAGGTGGCTTGGACAATTTTTTATATGATCCAGTTCTTTAAAGTCATTAAATGACTTAAGCTGTACGTCGTAGTTCTTCCAAACCCTTCTCCAACCGGCCCAACCCCAAACGTGGGTAAGATTAGAGAAGTAATAACTTGCATCACCATGGGTTTGTCCTAACTGCAAATTCGATCCCCCTATGTGCGTAATGCGATTGTCGTGGCGATAGTGAGCCAACAAGGCAGAACAATAAGGGAAGAAACTATCCGATGGCAGGCAGTCGTCTTCAAGAATAATACCTTCTTCTTCCTGGTTGAAAAACCAGGATATACCTTCACTGATGGCTATTTTACAACCCTTATTTTCGTTGCTGTAATTGGTGAAAAGCTGGCAATCCCAATCTATTAGATTCAGTATCTCCCTGGTTTGGTCACATTTGAGCTGCTCCGCAGGCGTTCTTGGCCCGTCAGCTGAGACATAAAGTCGCTTTGGCGCGGCTTTTCTTATGGCTTCAAACACCCTTAAAGTAGTATCGGGTCTGTTGAAGACCAAAAATAACACGGCAGTTTCTTTATCGTAATTTAAGGAACTCATTTCTATTTTTTCTATTAACAAAATACTTGCTTAATCTTCAAAAGTTTGCATATCAATCAGTCTGCGGTATAATCCGTTGTGAGCCATCAATTGGCTATGTGAGCCTTTTTCAGCTACGGTGCCACTTTCAAGTACTATAATGAGGTCGGCGTTTTGTATCGTAGAAAGTCGGTGCGCAATGATTAAAGTGGTACGGTTCTTCATGAGTTTGAACAGTGCATCCTGAACCAGTTTCTCTGACTCGGTGTCGAGCGCAGAGGTCGCCTCATCAAGCAGCATAATTGGCGGATTTCCCAGTACCGCTCTTGCGATACAAAGTCTTTGTTTCTGCCCACCCGAGAGTCTTACACCTCTGTCTCCAATGAACGTTTGGTATCCGTCTTCGGTGTCTTCAATGAAATCGTGAGCATTAGCAATTCTTGCAGCGGCCATTACTTCTTCTTTGGTGGCATCAGGTTTGGCGAAAGCAATGTTGTTGAATATGGTATCGTTAAACAGGATCGATTCCTGGTTCACAAATCCCATTAAGCTTCTTAGGGAATCTGCATTAACGTCCCGAATGTCAATATCATCTATGTAGACCGTCCCTTCCTGAGGCTGCATAAATCTTGGCACCAAATCCATGAGCGTAGATTTTCCACCACCTGAGGGGCCAACCAGTGCAACTGTTTTACCTTTCGGTACTTCGATGCTGACTTGGTTTAATATCTTTTTTTCGCCGTATGAAAAATAGACGTTGTCCAGACGGAGTGACTTTTCAAATGAGTCGACTTTGATCGCATTTGGTTTGTCGGCTACTTCCGGTTTCACGTCGATCAAGTCGAGCACTCGTTTACCTGCTGCAAGGCCGGTATGTATCCCGGTGAAGGCGTCTGAAAGCGCCTTTGCCGGACGTGTCACCTGGGAAAAAACAGCGATATAGGTGATAAACTCTGCGGAGGTCAGCGTTGACTCTCCTGCCAGCACCATAGAGCCACCAAAGTACACGATAATAGCGACCATCATAACGCCAAGAAATTCGGATACAGGAGAGGCAAGTTGTTGCCGTCGCACCATTTTTCGGGTAATATTTGAATAGGTTACATTTTCCTCATGAAAGCGGTCTTTCACATATTCTGTTGCGTTGAAGGCCTTAACCACCTTGATCCCCGAAAGCGCCTCGTCTAGATAACCCAGCATATTAGCAAAAGTTTCATGTGCTTTTGTGGCTTGCTCCCTTAATCGCTTTACAATTTTAGCAATGATAAATCCCGATACAGGAATCACCAGCAATGAAAAGAAGGTGAGTTTTGCGGAAATAGCAAAAAGAAGTGCTATATACACGATCAATGTTAACGGTTCTTTAAATATGACTTGTAAGGTGTTGGTAACAGTGAATTGTACTACCTGCACATCAGAAGATACCTTGGACATAATGTCACCTTTGCGTTGACTGTTAAAATAACCGAGGTGCAGGTTCATCACGTTGTTAAATACAGATTTTCTAAGGCTTAACAAGGTATGAATCCGCAGATCCTCCATTGTTCTACTGGAGAAGTATTTAAAGATGTTAGATAATAGTACGGAGATCACGATAACAATACAAACAAATTTCAAAGCTTCCTGTTGGCCGTAGTTTTCAATGTAATAATTTGGAATTTTGTTAATCAAGCCCATTATATCCCACCATTCTGGTTCTTTCACTACATCCGGAGTAACTGCAGGGGCTGCCGTTGTTCCTTTAGCATTTTGATTGAACAAAGTATCCAATAGAGGGGCCAGTAGCGCAAGGTTAAGTGTATTAAATATGATATAAAGTAGGGTAGTGATGACATAAGGGATCGCAAATTTTTCTATGGGCCTTGCGTAAGCGAGTAATCGGAAATAGTCCTTCATTTTATAGAAATGATAATTTAATAGGCAAATGTAAGGATTTAATTTTTGTTAAGATTAGAAGAACCTGCTGTTGGCTTTTTGGGATTCTTTGAGCTTTCTAAACTTGTATTTCAGAAAAATTAAATAACCTAAATATCTTTTCACTAAAAATGGTTTGTCTCGCTTGAAATCATCGTCTTGTGCTATAGAAGAAAAGCCTTCCATGTTATAATAAGCTAAGTCAATGTTTAAATATGTTTTTTTAAAGTTAGCATCTCCCCAACATTGTAGATTCAAAAGATAATCTCCAAAAACAGGATAATTGAGGCTAAACCGATATCTATTGAAAACCGCTTTTGGGTAAAGTATGGCCTGATGACATAAGTTCATTTTTGCTAATTTATAAGCAGAAAACTTGCCGCCCAGCTGATGAGCTTCATTTTTGCAGTTGCCATAATAGACGGCATTCGTATCCTGCAACAGTGGAAAAATTTTGCTAAATGAAGAGAGTATTTTATCGTCTGCACCTAGAAACATTATCCATTTGCCATGAGCCTGAGCGACTCCCTTATTCATAGCGTCATATATGCCATTATCTGGTTCTGAAATCACGGTACAATTGAGAAGGTTGAATTCATGGACTATTGCTAAAGTATTGTCCTGGCTGTTTCCATCAACAATCAGGAGCTCATATGATCCTGTTACATTTTCGATAATTGATTCAATGCATCCCTTAAGATGTTTTCCTGCATTATACGTAGCGATGATGATTGTTAGAACTACATTCTGTAGGTCTGCTTCATCTTTCTTTTCCATATTCAAAGATAGGAAATGCCTGATGATTTAAACTACGTATATTAGCGGTTTATGTATGAAGCTAAAGCCATAGATATTGTAATTCCTTCGTTTCGACTAGATGAGCAGATACTTTTAGGAATTATTAATTTGGATCGTCCGTTAAATTTCAAAGTCAATTTTTATATTGTTGCCGATAATCCGGATTTAACTATTCCATATGCTATTTTAAATCTGGCGCAGACAGGCAGGATCAATCTCGTGGTCAATGAAGTGAACCTGGGTTTTGGGGAAACTCGGAACAGGGGAATAAGAGTGGGAAAAGGCAAATGGTTGCTCTTATTGGATGATGATATTGTTCCTGAAAAAGGTTTGCTTTTGGCCTATGGTCAGGCTATTTTGCAGTATTCTGATGCACTGGGGTTTGCTGGAGTAACGAATTTTCCAGAACCGTTTAACAACGCTACACTAGCGATGGAATTACATGGACTTACAGGACATTTTAAAGCAGCAAAGACAAATCATCGGATGAAGTGGGTGCCGACTGCAAATGTGATGTTGAACAGGGATAAGATGGATCCTTCGCTGTTTAATGACACATTGAAGAAAGGAGGAGAGGACATAGAATTTTTGGTAAGGAATTCTACTTTGTTTGCTGAGCAGTATATTGGTGTTCCTGATGCTGTTGTAATACACCCCTGGTGGAACAATGGCCAAATACAGACTGAGCGACAATTTAGATATGGTGTCGGTGCTGCGCAAATTGCTGAATTACCAGTAATTCGACCATATGTATATCATGATTTTACGAATACAAGTGAGACGCTGCTGCTACTTATTTTAGCCTCTCCGTATATCCTCTGGAACTATTCATTGTCTTGGTTATTATTACTCTTATTAATCATCATTGGCTCGGAATTTTTGACTAACTGTATTAGAACGAGGTATAAAACAACTAAATTTTCATTTGGACTGGCCATAAATCTATTCTGGCTAAAGAACTGTTATGAGGCCGGGTATTTATATGAAAGTATAACAAGTGGAAGATGGCGTGGTTTTGCAGAAAGAATTGATATGAGTTTTTCCAAAAAAAATCCAAGCTGGTTTAGGCTAAATAAATGGAAGATCATTAAAACCTGTTTAATTGCGATCAGCTTGTTACTGGCTACAGTTTTTTAATTCCGTTTTTACAAAGTACAATTTCAGCTTCAACAACCTCCAGATACTTCTTATAATTTAGGTCTTCATTGTGTCGTGGGTTCACCTTATGGTAAAGGTGAAAGCAGATGGCTTTTAATTTAAGTTGCCGTTGTTTCACCCCTAAGTTGGTTAGCCTGGCCGCAAGCTCGATATCCTCGTGTCCCCATCCTTCAAGGTCATTATTATAGCCATTAACGCCGATAAAGTCTCGCTTCCAGAAGGAGAAATTACAGCCTCGTAAATTGTTGGATTTATATCTATCTCCACGGAATAAAAAGGATAATAAAGGCAGTCGGGTGGCATTGATCTTACTGCCTACGCCCTTAGTTAGTGGATGAATTTGAGTGTTTCTCGATTTCAAGATCTGCCTGGTCCTATCTTCTGACAACATAGAACGGCTTCCTTTGATATAAAAGCCACGTTTCGCCTCCTTTATATGATCTTCTATAAAGTGTGGATGAAGAATGATATCTCCATCAATTTGAATGATGTAGTCTCCACTCGCAAAACTAAGCGCCTCGTTCATGATGATCGTCTTTCTAAAGCCTTTGTCCTCATGCCAGTAATGGTGAACAGGGATAGTGGTCTGTTGCCTGAATGTTTCGACTACAGTTTTTGTTCTTTGGTCTGAACCATCATCAGCAATCAGGATTTCGCTTACTGGCACAGTTTGGTGTAAAATGCTTTTAAATACCAATTCCAGTGCTTCTGGCCAATTGTAGGTTGCAATAAGTAGTGTTGCTGATTTTACAGACATAACGTTACAAATATTGATTGATTCCTTTTTCGCAAAAGATGCTCTTTTTGGCTATACTGTCTTTAAATGCGCTGATATTTTCCGCTAAAAACGTTTTTTGATTCTCCTGATGGTAAATGTGAAAAGCAATAGCTCCCAACTTGATGAAACGTTTCCGTACACCAGAGTTTAAAAGTCTTGCAATAAATTCTTTGTCTTCCGGTCCCCAGCCATTAAAAAGTTCATTATACCCGTTTACTTTTATGGCGTCTTCTCTCCAGTAAGCCATATTACATCCATGAATTTCATAAAGTTCATCGCCGACATTTTTATAGTCAGTTTCAAAAAATTTCCATAAAAACGGAACCCTTAATGCACTGAAGAAATTCGTGACTCCTCTACTGAAGGCATTTATTTTATATGTTTTTTTTGTAAGCATTTCCTGCGAAACTTTTGGGTTGATATATACTCTGCTGGCTCTAACAAATGATCCTCGGACTGAGAAATTGAAATGATCTTCAATAAATCTCGGGTGCAGAATGATATCGCCGTCAATTTGAACGATGTAATCGCAGGAAGCTTTGGCAATTGCCATGTTGCGAATTTTTGCCAGCCGGAATCCTTCATCTGCATGCCAAACATGTATTAGAGGAATTTGGAATTCTTTCTTGTATTTAGTGATCAGGTCCCTGGTCCTGTAGTCGGAACCATCATCGGCTAGGACGATTTCATCAGGCATGCGGGTTTGTCCAAGTATGCTCAACAATACCAGTTCCAGTGCATCGGGCCAGTTGTAGGTAGCTATCAATAAGGTGACTGTTTTCTTTTCGGACATATACATGCACAAGAAATGCTTTTCATGAAATATTGAATAAATTGTATTTCTTTGTGACAAAGATAATTTTAATTGATGCAAAACGAAGATTCTCTTATAAAAGGCATAAAAGAAGGAAGCTTTACTGCATTGGCGAGGGCCATTACGCTGGTTGAGAACGAAATTCCGCCTGCGGCACAGTTATTAAGAAAGATAGAATTAAACGCCAATGTCCCTGTGATTGGAATAACCGGTCCACCTGGAGCGGGTAAAAGTACCCTTGTCAATGCCATTACAGAACAGATTGTAAAAAACGGGAAGAAAATTGCAATTCTTGCGATCGATCCAACTTCTCCATTCAATTTTGGTTCATTACTTGGCGACAGGATCAGAATGTCGCAACAATTCAACAATCCGAATGTTTACATCCGTTCCCTTGCTACCCGCGGGGCACTTGGTGGAATTTCTGCTAAAACAATTGAAATTGTGGATGTGGTTAAGGCCGCAGGATTTGATATGATCCTTGTTGAAACTGTAGGAGTTGGGCAGTCTGAAGTAGAAGTTGCGGGATTAGCAGACAAAACTGTTGTTGTATTGGTCCCGGAATCCGGCGATGAAATTCAGCACATTAAATCAGGATTGATGGAGGTGGCGCAATGTTTTGTGGTCAACAAGGCGGATCGGGAAGGGGCTGACCTGTTTGCCAACAATCTAAATAAGCTCGTTCATAGCCAGCATCAGCAGATTCCTGTCTTCAAAACTGTTGCAGAGAAAAAAGAGGGTGTAGCCGAGTTGTGCGACTGGCTATTGAAACCAGGCGCTATAGATCTGACGCGCAGATCGTTTTTGCTTGCTGAAAAAGCATTTAAAATTATTCAGCATTATAGAATGGGCGATGTAGATAAGAAACGGCTGCATTCCGAAATCTTGAAAGCGATAGTGCACGGGGATTTCAACGTGTACCGCTTCGTAGATACTTGGATTTAACAAAGTAAAAGGATGCTGTCTTAAAAACAGGACTTGCGTATATCGGCCATTAGGACACACTGGGTGCTGATTTTTTGCGGTTTTCCCCCGTTATAAGATGGAGTTGCAGTGTATTTTGAACACGACCTAAAAGTAGTTTTGAACATTTAAAGCAAGTAGTCAGTTTTTTTTTACGAATAAAGTGCTTATAATGCGCCTCCGCATCAAAAAACAACGTTATTTGATATTTTTTCATAAGTTTGGAACGGAGTTTGTGTAAGTGTTTTGAGAATTTAAAAATTTGTTTAATTTTGCTACACAAAAAAATTATACAATTTAGAATTTGTTTAACTTTAAAAAAGAAAATTATGAATTATTCTACTTTAAAAAAGGGTCTAGCGGCTTCTTTTGTAGCATTATTAGGAGTTTCTACTCTTGCTAGCGCTCAGGATGCAACTACGACTTCTTCTTCTTCAGCCAAGGTATTTGGTGGAAGAGGCCAGTACAGAACTTGGTCGATCGGTGTTAATGGAGGAGTTTTATCTCCGTTCCTTGCAATCGGTGGAACAAATGACTTCACTGAGGCTGATGTAAACTTAGGTTACGGTATCTCATTGAGAAAACAATTAGGACATGCTTTTGGTTTAGAAGGTAACATTTTCCGTGGAAAAGTTTCTGGAACTAACGAGGCTGGCAAACCAAATGCGATTCCAGGTCTTACTGAATTCGAAACTGAATTGGCTTACTCTGCAGATTTAAGAGGTGTTGTTAACGTTGCGACTGTAGATTTTTTACGTCGTGAGAACTCTGTAAATTTCTTCGTAACTGCTGGTTACGGTGTTGTTGCTTATAGAGCTGCTTTAAACGGTGCTGATCCTAAAGATTTAGGTGAAGTTTTCGGTGAAGACGGAGACAAAAAATACGTTAAAGAAGCTTACATTCCTGTAGGTGCTGGTATTAAATTCAAAGTATCTGAGCGTGTTTCATTTAACTTAGGTTATACAATGCACTTTGTTGACGGAGATAACTTTGATGGTGTTTATGCTAAAGCAACTACTAAAGATAAATTCTCTTACGGATATGCTGGTTTAGAATTCTCTTTGGGTTCTTCAGCTAAACCAAACCTTGACTGGGTTAACCCACTTGCTTTAATGTATGATGAGTTGAAAGATCCTTCATTACGTCAAGAAGTTGAAGCATTGAAAAACCGTGTATCTAACGTTGAAAAATCTGTTGAAGATTTGAAAAAAGATACTGATGGTGATGGTGTTTCTGATCAATTTGACAAATGTCCAGGTACTCCAGCAGGAACTGCTGTTGATGGTTCAGGATGTCCACTTCCAAAAGCACAAGAGCCTACTGCAATGAACAGCGGTAACGTAACTGGCTTTGAAACTATCCAATTTGAATTTAACTCTTCAGTTTTAAAAACTGAGTCTTATCCTACTTTAGATAAATTATCTTCAGTATTGCGTGAAAACGGTGGTAAAGTAACTGTAAACGGTTACGCTTCAAGCGAAGGTACTGCTGCATACAACCTGAAATTATCTAAAGACAGAGCTAATTCTGTTAAAACTTACTTAGTTAACTCTGGTGTTAACTCAAACCAAGTTGTTACAAGAGGTCATGGTGAAGCTAATCCAATCGCTTCTAACGATACTGAAGAAGGTCGTATCCAAAACCGTCGTGTTGAAACTGCAAGAAACTAATAGCTTACATTTTAATACGGAAAAGAGGGCTTCAAATTGAAGCCCTCTTTTCCGTATTAA